>CACWQH010000006.1 GCA_902762955.1 uncultured Lachnospiraceae bacterium | reverse complement strand
CGAAATCGAAGAGGATCGAACCGTTTGCCACATTGTCACGGCCTTCGGTGCGGCTGATATTCAGCATGTAGTTCATGAAGTCCACCGAGAAATTAATGCTGTCGTCGTCGCCGTAATAATAGCCTTCGGTGAGCGGGCCCTTGATAAATCTGGCCTCGAAATCATCCGTACTCTGGTATCTTCCGCCGGAGATATCTTTGATGACTGAATCCAGGGACTCGCCATTGTGTATTCTTGCCAAAATATAGTCCAACCCGTATTTAAGGGCTACATTGTTGAATGCTATGCCGCCGCTTTCGGTCTGCCTGACGGAAGAGCCGATCTGGGGGTGGCTTCTGGCAGAAAGTTCACTGAGGTAAAGAGTTGCGAGGTAGCCGGCGGTGTAGCGGCTTCCTACAGTATCCACTGCATTGCCGTATTTATCGAATGCGTTTGCGCACTCCAGATCATAAGTGAAATAGTTCTTGATGGAGCCGTCATCCTGCTTCTTATCAAAACCGAGAACATATCTTTTCAGAAGAAGAACGTTCCTTCTACGATTTAGAGCATATTTGGCGTGATGGAGGATACGTTGCGATTGGAGACCTGTAAGCCTTATGAAATCAGACAGTATTCTTAAAGAGAACTATAAAAAAATCAATCAATTATCAGCCAGATGTATGAAGGCTATTATTTTATTGTTAATTTTGGGCTTTATCTATAGTTTTTGTATTTCAGATATAGATAGGGCTTTACTTGTTATACTTTTTTCAATCGCTGTTTTCATTGCATTAATTCCTATTTTATTAATAAATATATTAAAATTGGATGAATCAAGATTTACCAAGCATATGGTTATTATCTGCATATGTATAGATATGACTATTATGCTTACCATGTTTTCAAGCTATGTTTTTCCTATAATGATATTTCCTATACTTATGGCTTCGCTGTACTATAATCAAACCTTTGTACTTTTTACATCTTTACTTGTTTCTGTAAGTATACTTATATCAGATTTTTTGTCAGTAAGATATATAGATTATTTTGTAGGTAATCCATTTAATACATATGAAGATGTTATGATGGGCTACGCCGTTTTACATATCGTTGTTGTATTTGTTTTATCGATAGCGGCATACTTTATAGTTCAGCGTAATTCCATGATGATTAATTCAGCCATAGATACAGCTGTAACAATGCAAAACAACCAGAAAGGTCTTATATATGCCTTTTCAGAGATAAGCGAAAGTAAATCCAAGTCTACCGGAGAACATATCAAGAGAGTAGCAGAATATATGCGTATTATGGGAAGAGCCTCGGGCTTTGATGAAGAATACGTTGATAAGCTCGCCACAGCTTCCATGATGCATGATATAGGTAAGCTTATGATAAGTGAGGAAATTCTTGATAAGCCGGAGAGACTTACGGATGAAGAATATCAGATTATGAAAAACCACGTTCTCTACGGAGAAGCATTACTTGAAAAATGTCCGGGAGAGCTTATGCATATAGCCTGTATCCTTGCAAAGGAACATCATGAAAGATGGGATGGTTCGGGATATCTTGGTATGAAGGGTGAAGAGATCTCATATATCAGCCGACTTATGGCGGTATGCGATGTATTTGATGCACTTACTTCCGAAAGATATTACAAAAAGGGCTGGACTTTGGAAGAAACCTTTAACGAGATAGTTAGCTTAAGCGGAAAACATTTTGATCCTGCAGTAATTAAGCTTTTTATACAGAACTTTGATGAATTTAAGGAAGTACATAACAGAATTCAGGATAAACAGATTTATTAAACGGATTTTCCAATTAATTATTAGATATATTTGATTTTTTAATCCTAACGGAGAGATAAGATGTATAAGGTTATAAACGAATACTTGAATATGGTCAATATCAGGGAAAACGATGATATATACAATCGTTTAACAGAATTTCTTGATAATTGTGAAATGATTAAAAAATATACTGTAACTGTCAATTTTCAAAGATACATAGTTGATATTAAGCTTAAGGATTATAATGTTGATAATTCTGTTTGCTGTTTTGACATGTTTAACAAAAGTGTATCTTATCCGTATTCTGAAATGCATGTACGCTTTAATGAAGGAAAATGCATAAGATACCGGTACATAACCAGCAAAGAAGATAAAGACGCAATTTACTGCGATATAATGATTAGCTAGTGAGTTCATCCAAGCAAAGATTGACATCATAAAAATGCGCACGCATGGCACGTGTTACTTAACGCCATGCTTAGCGCATTTTTTATGATGTCAATTATTAAAATGTTCTGAATAGTCCGACAACCTTACCTAAAATTGATAGATTGTCTCTGACTATAATCGGATCCATGGTATCATTTTCAGGCTGGAGTCTTACGTAGCCGTTTTCCTTATAAAAGGTCTTAACTGTTGCGGAATCATCTATCAAAGCTACGACAATATCCATATTTCTGGCAGTTTCGGTCTTTTCAACCATAACAAGGTCACCGTTAAAGATACCTGCGTTTATCATACTTTCGCCTTTAACTTTGAGCATAAACAATTCTTTGTTGGTTTTGATATATTCAGGTGGAACAGGGAAGTAGCCCTCGATATTTTCAACAGCAAGTATAGGTTCGCCGGCTGTGATAGTACCGACTATCGGAACATTAACAAGCTCACGTCTTGCAAGATTAAAAGTATCATCAAGTATCTCTATAGCTCTTGGCTTGGTCGGGTCACGTCTTATATAGCCCTTGGTTTCAAGAGTTTCAAGGTGGGCATGTACAGAAGATGTGGACTTTAGATGAACAGCATCACAAATCTCTCTGACTGCAGGCGGATAGCCCTTTTTTAATATACATTCTTTCAGATATTCCAATATTTCCTGTTGCTTTGCAGATAATATCTCCATATGTAAACCTCCCGGATTTAAAATTAATTTAACAAATTGCTATATATCGTTGTTATTATACCATACATTTGTTCGAAATGCAAACTAATGTTCTGTTTTTTCTTAATATAATTATTTTACACTTATTAATAATATTTTTGTTTGAATTTATCGGATTTTATAGTATAATAAATTGTTGATATTTTGTGATGTATTTTGATTATTAATCATTTAATTCATTACATAGTCAAATAGTGTTAATGCAAGGAGATAGTAAGATATGAACGAAAAACTTTTACATACCCCTGAAGGAGTCAGGGATATATATGATTTGGAATTTAAAAGAAAGCTAAAGGTTTTAGAGCATATCCATCATGTCCTTTGTTTATACAGCTATCAGGATATTTCCACACCATCCTTTGAATACTTTGATATATTTAATATGGACAAGGGCTCTGCACCTTCAAATGAGATGTATAAATTCTTTGATAGAAACAACAATACGCTTGTCTTAAGACCGGATATGACTCCGAGTGTAGCAAGATGTGTTGCGAAGTATTATGCGGATGTGGATTTACCCATAAGGCTTTGCTACAGTGGCAATACATTTACAAATGCACCTTTACATCAAGGTAAGTTAAATGAATTTACTCAGGTAGGCTGTGAGCTTGTAAATGATGACAGCTCTGCTGCTGATGCTGAAATTATAGCATGTGTTATAAGCTGTCTAAAGGAAGTAGGTTTAACAGAGTTTCAGATTGAAATAGGAGAGATTGAATATTTCAAAGGAATCATAGAAGAAGCCGGCATAGATAAAGATACCGAAGACAGAATAAGGGAGCTTATTCATATAAAAAATTTCTTCGGTCTTTCCGAATTTGTATCTGCACTTGATATAGATGAGCATACTAAAAACGCTATCTCAAGCTTTAATATGCTGTTCGGTGGATTGGAAATGCTTGATAAAGCAAAAGAACTCGTTAATAATCCACGTTCCATAGAAGCGATTGAACGTATGAAACGTGTTTACAATGCACTTCGCTCATACGGATACGAACAATATGTAAGCTTTGACCTTAGTATGATTAACAGATACAATTACTATACCGGAATTATTTTCAGGGGTTATACCTACGGAACAGGCGATGCTATTGTAAAGGGCGGCAGATATAATAATCTGATGGCCAAGTTCGGCAAGGATGCTCCGGCTGTAGGCTTTGCCATATATGTTGATGAGCTTATGAGTGCCATTTCACGCAATAAGATAGAGCTTGAGCTTGATTATTCAAATATTCTAATATTGTATGAAAGAGAACAGCAAAAAGCCGCTATAGAGCTTGCAACCTATTACAGGGAGAAGGATAAGAAGATTGAGCTTATCAGAAAATCCGCAAAGCATAGTATTGAAGACTATATCGATTATGCAAAAAAGCTTCATTTTTCAGGTGTATATGTTGTAAAGGATGATGAAAAGCTTGATATATATTCATTGATTAATGAAAATGTTACCGAAACAGATATTAAAACACTAAAAAGCTTTTAATTAAGCTGATATAGAATGAGGATAGAATTATGAGATATTTAACCTTTGCTCTTGCCAAGGGCAGACTTGCAAAAAAGACTTTAGAGCTTTTTGAACAGATGGGTATAACCTGTGAAGAGGTAAAGGATCCGGACACAAGAAAGCTTATATTTACAAATGAAGAACATATGATTAAATTTTTCCTTGCAAAAGCATCTGATGTACCTACTTATGTTGAGTACGGAGCTGCCGATGTGGGAGTAGTGGGAAAGGATACCATACTTGAAGAAGGAAGAAATCTGTATGAAGTTATGGATCTTGGTTTTGGAAAATGCCGTATGTGTGTCTGCGGACCAGCATCTGCCAAAGAACTTTTAAGCAAAAACGAGATAATCCGTGTTGCAAGCAAATATCCTAATATCGCCAAGGATTATTTCCAAAACAAGAAAAACCAGACAGTGGAAATAATAAAGCTTAACGGTTCCGTAGAGCTTGCTCCGATTGTAGATTTATCCGAGGTTATAGTCGATATAGTTGAAACCGGTTCAACGCTTAAGGAAAACGGTCTTGAGGTTCTTGAAGAGATTTGTCCTTTATCTGCAAGAGTTGTTGTAAATCAGGTAAGTCTCAAGATGGAACATGAACGTATAAGAAATATACTAAACGAGTTAAATAAGCTTATTGGGAGGCAGGAATAATGAGAATAGTAAAGCTTACAGATGAAACAAAGAAAGATATATTAAATAATCTGTTAAAAAGAAGTCCTGACAATTACGGCGATTATGAAGCCATAGTTAAGGACATAGTAGAAGATATACATATAAATAAAGATGAGGCTTTGTTTAAATACACTGAAAAGTTTGATAAAGCCAAAATTGATGCATCAAATATAAAAGTATCCAAAGAAGAGATTAAAGATGCTTATACAAGAGTCGATAACGAGCTTATAGAGGTTATAAGAAAGGCAATATATAACATAAGAACCTATCATGAAAAGCAAAAGCAATACAGCTGGTTTGATTCTGAAGATAAGGGAATTATGCTTGGTCAGAAGGTTACTCCGCTTGAAAGAGTCGGTGTATATGTTCCGGGAGGAAAGGCCGTTTATCCATCCTCTGTTCTTATGAATGTTATCCCTGCCAAGGTTGCAGGAGTAAATGAAATCATCATGACAACTCCATGTGATGCAGAGGGTAAGGTTTATGATATGACCCTTGTTGCTGCAAATGAAGCAGGCGTTGACACCATTTTTAAAGCCGGAGGCGCACAGGCTATAGCAGCTTTAGCTTATGGAACTGAAAGTATCCCTAAGGTTGACAAAATTGTTGGTCCGGGCAATATCTTTGTGGCACTTGCCAAGAGAATGGTATTCGGTCATGTAAGCATAGATTCTGTTGCCGGCCCGAGTGAGGTAATGGTTTTGGCAGATGAGACTGCCAATCCAAGATATGTTGCAGCTGACCTTTTATCTCAGGCAGAGCATGATGAGATGGCATCATCAATCCTTGTTACAACTTCTTTAGACCTTGCACAAAAGGTATCTGAAGAAACAGAAAAATTTATAAGTGTTCTTTCCAGAAAAGATATAATCAGGAAGTCTGTTGATAACTACGGATATATACTGGTTGCCGATAATATGCAGGATGCTATTGATACCGTAAATGAAATTGCAAGCGAGCATCTTGAAATTGTTACCGCTAATCCTTTTGAAACCATGACAAAGATAAAGAATGCCGGTGCCATATTTCTCGGAGAATACTCATCTGAACCTTTGGGAGATTATTTTGCAGGTCCTAATCATGTACTTCCTACAAATGGTACGGCAAAGTTTTTCTCACCGCTCAGTGTAGATGATTTTATCAAAAAATCAAGCATTATATATTATTCAAGAGAGGCCTTAGAGCCTGTTTCAAAGGATATTATCGCATTTGCGGAGTCTGAGAAGCTCACAGCCCATGCAAACTCGATAAGAGTAAGATTTGAATAAATATGTAATAAGTGTTATAATATTATATCTGATTTTTCAGTTGAAATAATAGGACTTTTAACAATAATAAAAAATATCAGGGAGTGATTTTTATGTCAGAAAGAACAGCCACAATCGAAAGAAAAACCAGTGAGACAGATATCAAGCTCACACTTGATATTGATGGTATGGGCAATGCTGAAATTGATACAGGCATAGGCTTTTTCGACCATATGTTGAACAGCTTTGCAAGACACGGATTTTTTAACCTTGACGTTAAAGCCATAGGCGATATTATGGTTGACTGTCACCACACAATCGAGGACACCGGTATTGTTCTTGGACAGGCTATAGCTAAAGCACTTGGTGACAAGGAAGGCATCGAAAGATTTGGTTCATTTATTCTTCCTATGGACGATGCTTTGGTTCTTTGTGCGGTTGATCTGTCAGGAAGACCGTATCTTAGCTTTGATATGACTTTCACTACCGACAGAGTCGGATATATGGATACTGAAATGGTTAAGGAATTTTTCTATGCAGTTTCATATAGTGCCGGCATGAATATACATATTAAGCAAATATCCGGAGAAAATAATCATCATTTAATCGAAGCTGCATTTAAGGCTTTTGCAAAAGCGCTCGATATTGCAACCGGATATAACGATAGATTAGACGGTAAGATACTTTCTACAAAGGGAAGCTTATAATAGAGGAGGAATAAAATGGGATACAAAAAGATAATACCTTGTCTTTCACTTGAAAATCCTATAGAGGAAGCATTATTTTATAATGATACCGGAGCAGATGAAATAGCGTTTTTCGACAGCTCATGTGCAAGAGAAGACATTGATAAAAATATTGCAACCATAAAAGAAATCACAAGGCAGTTAGACATTCCTCTTATAGCCTGCGGGGGAGTCAGAAGGCTTGAGGATATAAAAAAGCTTTTATATGCCGGAGCTTCAAAGGTATGTATGAAGACAGCTCCGTTGGAGAACATAGACATAGTTAAAGAAGCCTCTGACAGATTCGGTTCTGAACGAATAATTGTAACCATTGATCTTTCAGAATGTGAGAATCCTGTAGAATATGGTAAAACCTTAAAAAGAGCAGGTGCAGGTGAGCTTTTACTTATACATAACAATAAGGTTGATAACTATATAGAGCTTGTTAAAAAGATCAGAAAAGAAGTCGGACTTCCTATAGTTGCATCCACTTACTCGACAGTACCATCCGAGATAGCTGATATGCTTGAGGCAACAAATGCAGAAACAATAAGTCTGTATAACCTGAAGCAGCATGATGTTATGGAGATTAAGCAGGCCTGCAAAGCAAAAAATATTCCTGTGAATTTATTTGAAAGTTCACTTGATTTTTCAGAATTTAAGCTTAATTCAGAAGGTCTTATACCTGTTATTGTTCAACATTATAAAACCTCTGAGGTTTTAATGATGGCTTATATGAACGAAGAATCCTTCAATAAAACCATCGAAACAGGAAGGATGACATATTTTAGCCGCAGCAGAAATGAGCTTTGGACCAAAGGCGAGACAAGCGGGCATTTCCAATTTGTCAAACAACTTACAATAGATTGTGATAATGATACGATACTTGCCAAGGTTTCACAGATTGGAGCTGCCTGTCATACAGGAAGCAGAACCTGCTTCTTTAAGGATTTGGTTAAAAAGGAATATGATGATACCAATCCATTAAAGGTTTTCCTTGAAGAATATGCAATAATCGAGGATAGAAAGGCTAATCCAAAGGATGGCTCTTATACAAATTATCTTTTTGATAAGGGCATAGATAAGATACTGAAAAAGGTCGGAGAGGAAGCTGCCGAGATAATTATAGCTGCAAAAAATCCCGATCCTGAAGAGATAAAGTATGAGATAGCAGATTTCTTATATCATCTTATGGTGCTTATGGTTGAACGTGGAGTATCATGGAATGAGGTAATAAAGGAACTTGCTGATAGAAGATAATACGGAGGTATGTATATGAGTGCTTTATTAACAGAGATAGTAAGCTATTTAATCAAATTTGTTGCCATGATTGTATGCGCGTTTTTAGGTATACAGGTTGGCAAGGTATTAAGAAAAAGAAAAGATGAAAAAATCGAGACTGCTGAAAACGGCAGTAACGAATAAGCTTGGAGGATATAATCGTGAAAAAGTACGGAGTAAATGAATTAAGATCAATGTATCTGGATTTTTTTGAAAGCAAAGGTCATCTTAAGATGAAGAGCTTTTCATTGATTCCACATAATGATAACAGCTTGCTGCTTATCAATGCCGGTATGGCACCGCTTAAGCCATATTTTACAGGTCAGGAAATCCCGCCTAGAAGAAGAGTTACTACATGTCAGAAATGTATCAGAACCGGTGATATTGAAAATGTAGGTAAAACCGCAAGACATGGTACCTTCTTTGAAATGCTTGGTAATTTCTCCTTTGGTGATTATTTTAAGCATGAGGCTATCGCCTGGAGCTGGGAATTTTTAACTGAAGTAGTTGGTCTTGATGCTGACAGATTATATCCGTCTGTTTATCTTGATGATGATGAAGCATTTAATATTTGGAATAAAGAGGTTGGTATCCCTGCCGACAGAATTTACAAATTCGGTAAGGAGGATAACTTCTGGGAGCACGGTGCAGGTCCTTGTGGTCCATGCTCTGAAATTTACTATGATCGTGGCGAAAGATACGGATGTGGTAAGCCTGATTGTAAGGTAGGCTGCGATTGTGACAGATATATGGAAGTCTGGAACAACGTATTTACCCAGTTTGAAAATGACGGAAAGGGTAATTATACATTACTTGAAAATAAGAATATCGATACGGGTATGGGACTTGAGCGTCTTGCAGTTGTAGTTCAGGATGTTGACTCCATATTTGATGTTGATACAATCAAAGCTCTTAGAGATAAGGTATGTGAGATGGCTCACGTAACCTATAAGGAAAATGAGAAAAATGATATATCCATAAGACTTATAACTGACCATATTCGTTCAGTTACATTTATGACCTCTGACGGCATCCTTCCGTCAAACGAGGGACGTGGTTATGTCTTAAGAAGATTACTTCGTCGTGCTGCAAGACATGGTCGTTTACTCGGTATAAAGGGCAGTTTTTTGGCAGAGCTTTCAAAGACTGTTATCGAGTGCTCAAGAGATGCATATCCTGAGCTTGAAGAAAAGAAAGAGCATATATTCTCAATATTAAATACCGAGGAAGAAAACTTCAATAAAACCATAGACCAGGGACTTTCAATCTTAAACGGATATATAGATGAGATTAAAAATTCCGATGGTAAAAGCTTATCCGGTGAGAGAGCCTTTAAGCTTTATGATACTTACGGATTCCCTCTTGATTTAACTAAAGAAATTCTTGAAGAAGCAGGAATTGAGGTTGATGAAAACGGCTTTAATTCATGTATGGACGAACAAAGAGTAAAAGCCAGAAATGCAAGAAAGACAACCAACTATATGGGTGCTGACGCAACAGTATATGAACAGATTCCTCTTACATTGGACAATCTTTTTGTAGGCTATGATAATCTTACCCATAAATCAAAGGTCAATGCTTTGACTACTGATAAAGAAGTTGTCAAAGAACTTCGCGAGGGTGAGAACGGTTCGATTTTCGTTGCCGGAACTCCATTTTATGCTACAATGGGTGGTCAGTGCGGAGATTCAGGTATCATAACCTCTGCAGACGGTGAATTCATCGTTCAGGATACAATCAAGGTTGTCGGCGGTAAAACTGCGCATATCGGTTATGTGAGCAAAGGAAGTATAAAGCTTGGTGATGAAGTCAAGCTTAATGTTGATGCCAATCAGAGAGCACTTACATGTAAAAATCACTCTGCAACACACCTTTTACAGAAGGCTCTTAAAATTGTTCTCGGTCCTCAGGTTGAGCAGGCAGGTTCATATGTTGCTATGGACAGACTTCGTTTTGACTTTACCTACAATAAGCCTATGACAAGAGAAGAAATTGCTAAAGTAGAAGAGATAGTTAATTCTGAAATAGAAAAAGATACAGCAGTTACTACGGATATTATGAGTCTTGAAGATGCTAAAAAGACCGGTGCCATGGCTCTTTTTGGTGAAAAGTACGGAGAATCTGTACGAGTAGTAAGCATCGGAGATTTCTCAAAGGAGCTTTGTGGTGGTACTCATGTACCAAGTACAGGCGTAATCAACACCTTTAAGATTATCTCTGAAGCCGGAGTTGCAGCCGGTGTAAGACGTATTGAAGCTCTTACATCTAAAGGTGCATTTGATTATTATAAGACTATAGAAGATGAATTAAATAATGCTTCAATTAAAGCAAAAACCGAGCCATCCAAGCTTGCTGATAAGATTGACTCACTTTTGTCTGAAATCAAAGCCCTTCAATCTGAAAATCAAAAGCTTAAAGATAAGCTTGCCAAGGATTCTGCAAAGGACGTAATGGGTAATGTTGTTGAACATGGTTCATTTAAGATATTGCCTGTTGATGTTAAGGATATTGATATGAATGCTCTTAGAAATCTTGGAGATGATATGAAGGTTAAGATTGGTTCAGGTGTCGTAATTCTTGCATCTGAAGCAGCAGGAAAGGTTAACCTTATTGTTATGGCTACAGATGATGCCGTTAAAAACGGAGCACATGCCGGAAATATAATTAAAAAGATTGCCGGATTTGTTGGTGGCGGCGGTGGTGGTCGTCCTAATATGGCACAGGCAGGTGGAAAGAATCCTGCCGGTATCAAGGAAGCATTGTGTGCCGGCGTTGAAGAAGCAAAAGCACAGCTTTCATAAGAGGAAAAACGGATGACAAACGAAGAAAAGCAAAAGAGAATCAATGAATTAAAAGAGCAAAGAAGATTAATAAACCAACGTAAAAGAAGAGTAAGAAAGATACAGATTGCCATGATTATGACTGTATTTCTTATGGTTATCGTTGGTATAGTATGGGGTGCAATAAAGCTTGCAGGTCATATAACAGCTCCTAAGCCTCTTGATTATACTATCAATATTAGCAAGCCTCCGATGATAGAAAGAACAGATATTGATATTCCTGCTCAAAAGCGCGAGGTTACAATGACGGTAGTCGGTGATGTAATGATGCACTCATGGCAGATACAAAGAAGCTATGATCCTGCAACCGATTCCTTTGATGTGTCTGACAGCTTTACTTATGTTAAAGACTATCTTTCACATGCTGATTATACAATAGCTAATCTGGAAACCACATTACCGGGTAGATATAACGGTGCAATAAACGATGTTCTTGGATATTCGGATTATCCTATGTTTTCTTCACCTGAAATATTGGCAAACAATCTTCAGGATGCGGGAGTTGATTTTTTGCAAACAGCAAACAATCATTCTCTTGATGCCTGGGAAGATGGTATATATGCAACGATAGATTATCTTGACTCAATCGGTATACCTCATACAGGTACATTTAAGTCACAGGAAGAATGTGATAAACAGTGCATAATAGAGATAAACGGCATTACCTTTGGATTTGTCGCTTACACCTACGGAACCAACGGTTTACCTGTTCCTTCCGAAAGTCCGTATTGCATAAATACTTTAGATAATTATGACAATGCCAAGCTGGAAGAAATGTATCAAAAGGTTCGGGAACTGGACGAAGCAGGAGTTGATTTTGTATGTCCTTTGATCCATTTTGGAACCGAATATACAGAGGTTCCGGATTCCTGGCAGGAAATGGTTGTTGACGGATTATTTGAAGCTGGAGCAGATGTTATATTTGGCGGACATCCTCATGTAGTAGAACCTATCGATGTAAGAACCATCGAAAACCCTGACGGAACCACAAGAACAGGATGGGTGGTTTATTCGTTTGGTAATTTTGTATCCAGCCAGAGATATGATGGTGTTAACAAGGATTTAGGTATAATAACCGATTTTACCTTTACAAAAGAATTTGTGGATGGAAAGTCTGTAAATACTGTAACTCAGGTTAAGGTTGAGCCAACATATGTTTATTGGACCGATTCCACAATTGGTGTAATACCTGTTCTTGAAGCATACAATCATCAATCAGATTACAGTTTTCTATCAGAAAATGATTGGAACAGAATTAATTTTGCCAAGGATCACGTTATTGAAGTTGTAGTAGCAAAGGGCAGTCTGGATTATAGTATAGACGGCGATATGTTTGTTGTTACGCCAAAAAACATTGAAAATTAGAAATTTTTTACAATATATTTCATTTTTTGGTTGACGAATCGATATAATGTGTTATAATAGTCTCTGTGCGATTTGGATGTACCCAAACAGTTGTTTAGCACAAACATAAGATATTTTGCAACTGGAGGGAGGTTGAGGATAGAATGTCAAACGTAATAGTTAAAGAAAACGAAACTTTGGATAGCGCGCTTCGCAGATTCAAGAGAAATTGTCAGAAGGCTGGTATTCAGCAAGAGATTCGTAAGAGAGAGCATTACGAGAAGCCTAGCGTAAAGCGTAAGAAGAAATCAGAAGCTGCTAGAAAACGTAAATATAATAAATAATTGATTATTTATTCACAATATAAAGAGAGCTTAATGGCTCTCTTTTTTATTCATATTTTTTTATTCTTTTACATACATTGTAAGAAAACGGAGTTTTATATGACTCAGATTATATTACATGGCAACAAATCCGTACATATTGATGGTTACAAATGTATTAACAATTTCACCTCCAAGCAGCTATCCGTAAAATGTAAAGAAAAAGACCTGATTATAAGAGGCTGTAACCTTAGAATAGATTCATTCACATCAGTATATATGGTTATAAGCGGAACCATAAATGATATAAGCTGGTCAGATTAACAATATGTTCAAAAAAATCCTAACCTGGCTTAAAGGCTATCTAATTCTCAAAGTTAAAGGAATTTCCTGTGACAGATTCATCAATCTTTGTATGAAAAACAATCTAAATCTTTGGAATATCTGCGAAGATAACAATTGCAGGACATTTAGAATATCAGCAAAATCCTTTAAAGACCTTGAACAATATATAAAAAAATCAGGTGTTGAGCTTGAAATACTAAACAAAAAGGGCCTGCCTTATATTTTTTACAGATACAAAAAAAGAAAGATATTTTTGTTGGGACTGCTTTTATTTATCGGTCTTATTTATTCCTTTTCGTTTTTTATATGGGACATCAACATAACAGGAGAAGAAATATATACCGATGAACAAATCATTAAGAAGCTTAAGGAATATGATATCAAATTAGGTACACCAAAATCAAAGATTAATTGTTCTACGCTGGAAAAGATGTTAAGGGACGATTATGAGGATATAGCCTGGATAAGCTGTGAGCTTAAAGGAACAAGATTAAATATCAGCATAAATGAAACGATTCTCCCGGAGAACATAAAGGAAAACGAAAAGCCCTGCAATATAATTGCTGTTAAAGACGGAATAATAACGGATATATATGTTGAATCAGGAACAAAGGTAATGAATAAGGGGGATGAGGTAAAAAAAGGGGATATTTTAATTACAGGTGCAATAAACCTTTATAATGATTACGACGAGCTTATCGAGACCTCATACGTCCCTGCAAACGGAGAAATATATGCAATTGTTTCATATGATTACAATGATACCTTTGAACTTTCTCATTATGAAAAGGAATATACCGGTGAAAGCAAAAAATATTATGGTTTATGTATTGCAAATAATGTAATTGAGCCATATAAACCTAAAACCAACTACAATAACTATGATTTAACACAAAATGATAAAAAGCTAAAGCTTGGAAATGTTTTTTATTTACCATTTTCCCTGAAAGAAAATATAATAGATGAATACGAACCTGTACTTATGACTTATACTACGGAAGAAGCTCAAAGTAAAGCTCAAATGAAATTAAACAGCTATATTGATGAATTAAGTAAAAAAGGGGTAGAAATACTTGAAAATAATGTTAAAATAGAGATTGGTGATGATATATGCACATCAAGCGGTACTATTGTTACCAAAGAGCGAATCGGTGTACCTGCCGATATCACAATTATCAATCAAGGAGAAGAATAAATAAATGGCATATATGGAAACAATAACTGTTCCGGAAGAGCATATCCAAAACATTTTCGGACAGTATGATAAGAATATAAAAAATATTGAAAAAGCATATAATGTTACCATCGTTTTACGTGATGACTCTCTAAGAATCGTCGGTGTTGAAGAAAATGTCAAAAGAGCAACATCTGTAATAGAACAGATGATAAACCTTTCAAAGCATGGAAACACAATTACCGAGCAGGAGATAAACTATGCCGTATCCCTTACCAAGTCAAAGGATACTGATGTCAGTGCCATTAGTGAGCTTGATAAGGATACCAATATCATATGTCATACCATAAACGGAAAGCCTGTAAAAGCAAAGACTTTAGGACAAAAAAAATATGTTGACGCCATTGATAAAAATATGATTGTTTTTGGTACAGGCCCTGCCGGAACCGGCAAAACCTATCTTGCCATGGCAAAAGCAATTACTGCATTTAAAAATAATGAGGTAAACCGTATTATACTTACAAGACCTGCTATAGAAGCAGGTGAAAAGCTCGGATTTTTACCGGGAGATCTGCAAAGTAAGGTAGATCCGTATCTTAGACCTTTATATGATGCTTTATATGAAATTATGGGTGCGGAAAGCTTTATGAAAAATATGGAAAAAGGACTTATAGAGGTAGCTCCTTTAGCATATATGCGAGGAAGAACACTGGATAATGCCTATATAGTTTTGGATGAAGCCCAAAATACAACTCCCGCGCAGATGAAAATGTTCTTAACCAGAATCGGTTTTGGCTCTAAAGCAATTATAACAGGAGATCTTTCACAAAAGGATTTGTCTCCAAACGAAAAATCCGGTCTGGAGGTTGCTTTATCGGTATTAAACAAGATAGATGAAATAGCTGTAATTAATTTCACAAGTGATGATGTTGTCAGACATCCTTTGGTTCAAAAAATAGTCAATGCCTATGAAACATATGAGAACCGGTTGAAAAATAATAAATCTCAATCGAAAAAAGGCAAATAATTATATCAAAGTACAATATATGTGGTAATGTGCTTGATTATACAGCAGATTTAGTGTATAATGTAAAAGTTAGATGAGGGGATAATAATGAGCGTTTATATTGAAAATGAACTTGATTATGAATTACCCATAAGATATCGGGAAATAGTCAACGAAATTATATCAGCAGCTATGGACTATGTAAGCTGTCCATATGAATGCGAAATTAACGTTATATTTACCGATAACGAAGGTATTCGTACCATAAATAAAGAATTTCGTAATATAGATGCTCCTACAGATGTTTTATCCTTCCCTTTAATAGAATATGAGACTGCTGCCGATTTTAATATAGTCGAAAACGATTCGGTTGATAATTTTAATCAGGACAGTGGAGAGCTTATGCTTGGCGATATCATTTTAAATGTAGACAGAATAAAGTCCCAGGCTGATGAATTTAATCATTCAATATCAAGAGAACTTGCTTTTTTAACCGCACACAGTATGCTTCATCTTTTTGGATATGACCATATAGATGATGATGAGCGTATTATCATGGAAGAAAAGCAGGAAGAAATATTAAACATGAAAGGATATACTCGTGATTATGAAGAAAACTAAAAGAAAAAGTACATTGCTTGTAGGTGTTATGGCAGCCTCTTTGCTGTTATCCGGATGCGGAAAAAAGAAGGAGACCGAAGATGTAACAACTACTCAACCATCTATAGACATTAAACCAATTGCTACCATGGAAGATTCTGCCGAGGATATTACGGTTGTTTCGAGAGATGGATATATATTAAGTGACCTTACAGGTGAGTGGATTGACGAAAAATACGCTAATCAAAGACCATTCTGTATTATGATAAATAACATTTCAGAAGCAATGCCTCAATCAGGTTTATCACAGGCTGCAATAACCTATGAAATTCTTGTTGAAGGAGGAATCACCAGATTTTTGTGTGTATTTGACCAATATGATAATATAGAAAAGCTTGGTCCGATAAGAAGTGCCAGAGTTCCTTTTGTTCAGCTTGCAAAGATGTATGATGGATTTTTTGCTCATTACGGCTGGTCACCAACAGCTCAGGAAATGATAGAGGGAGATTCAAGTATTAATTCTTTAAATGGTATATATCTTGGAGATATAATGTATTATCGTTCAAGTGATAAGCCGGCTCCACATAACGTTTTTACCAACAGTGAGCTTATAGCAGCAGGTATTGATTATAAAGGATATGATTATAATCACAATGACAGCTATGAAAAAATGTTTAGCTTCAATATCAAGGACAAGCCTCTTGAAAATGGTGAACCGGGGTTAAAGGTATGTACCGCATTTAGTGATAGCCGTACACCTACCTTTGAATACAATACAGAAGATGGCAGATACTATAGATATCAGTATGGCGGTCCACAGATTGATGCTGTAACCGGAGAGCAGTTAAGCTATAAAAATGTTCTTATTATGATGGTTGAATATACTACCGATGAAGAAGGATACTACCATTTCGTATCATGGCGTGACAGTGGCTTATATGCATTTTATTTTACAGACGGAGAATATATCAAGGTTAATTGGAGTATGGTAAACGGTGTGCCTAAATTCTTCTATGAGGATGGTTCAGAACTTAAATTAAATCCGGGAAATACATTTATAACCGTATTTGATTATACAATTCCTGCTGCCATAGTTATTGAATAATTTTATACAATATAGGAAATAATTTCTTCAGGGAGTGAATGCCATGAAGAAATTATTTTTATATATCAGTTTATTAATTACTATTTTTGTTGTATCTTACTATATTGCTTTTGCTATATACAATCACAGTAGAAAAAATCCAAAAGAGGATATAGTATTGACTGAAAATGTAATAGACGATTATGATATTGAAGATGAGGATATGTTGTCATATGACTATAATGATGAATATTCCGAAAGCTTCAATTCATTTATAAACAATAAAACTGATAAATTTTCCTCAAATGATAAATATATACTCGGCATTAAGGACGGCTATGTTATCGTATATTTTAATGATTTGGATACAATTTACGAATTTACCGATATTGATGCCGGTGTGCTTAGTTTATTGGATAAGGAACAATACGAAAAAATCAAGGATAATATTTCATTTGATTCTATAGAAGATTTATTTGATTTTCTTGAATCAATTTCCAGTTAGTATAAGCCAAAACAGATTGGTGATAACAAAGATAATATATTATTAGGAGAGCTTATGTACGATATATGTATAATCGGCGGTGGCGCATCGGGTATAGCATGCGCCATAACTGCTGCCCGAAAGGGACTTAGCTGTATAATACTTGAAAAGGAAGATAAACTTGGTAAGAAAATATATGCAACAGGTAACGGAAGATGTAATATAACCAACCACAGCTTTGATGAGGATTATTCCACATACTACAATTCCGAATATGATGATTATGCTGCATTTTTAAGCAAGCTCTTCGAGACGCAAAATCCCGATAAGGAAATTATTGATTTTCTATATTCTATAGGAATTGTTACATACGATATCAATAATTATGTGTATCCCCATTCTTTACAGAGTTCATCCGTTATGTGGGCGTTAAATGATGAGTTGACCGAATTAGGCGTTAAAACACTTTTAAAGGCCTGTGCTTTAGAAATATGTACAAATGACGGTATTTATATTATAAAGACTCAAAACGAGCAAATTGAGGCTTTAAACGTAGTTTTAGCATGCGGTGGAGCAAGCTATGCCAACTTAGGCGGTTCCGATAAAGGATACAAGCTTGCCGAAAGCTTAAAGCTTCAACTGACTGATATAAGACCTTCTCTTTGCGGACTTGTAACCGAGGAGGATACTAACAGTATCTCCGGAGTCAGAGTAAAATCAAAAGCAACTCTTTTTTCCGAAAACGGTAATCCGATATGCAAAGAAGAAGGCGAGCTTCAATTTACGGATTACGGCATATCGGGTATTATGACCTTTAACCTTTCGGGAAAGGCAGGAAGAATGATAAGTAACAGTGAAAAACCTTATGTTATGATAGACTTCCTTCCTGATATAAGTGATAAAGCAATCTACAGTGCATTTGAAAAAGGCAAGAAACGTAAGGCAAAAGCCGTTTTAAATAATTTTATAAATGATAAGCTTGCAGGCTTTGTTATAGATAATACAAACTTAAATGCTGAAATATACAGCAATAATTATACCGAAGACAATATTTCGGCTTTGATTTATGCCTTACATATCTTTAAGCTTGAAATAAAAGAGCTTCGTGATTTTGACAATGCACAGGTAACCTCCGGTGGTAT
Organism: uncultured Lachnospiraceae bacterium; assembly: GCA_902762955.1. Taxonomy (GTDB): domain Bacteria; phylum Bacillota; class Clostridia; order Lachnospirales; family Lachnospiraceae; genus Coprococcus_C. The sequence goes on along the minus strand of CACWQH010000006.1, from coordinate 49,179 downwards.
AGCACTTGATATAATCAATCCATCAGATATGAGCATAAAGGATATGCCGGGCTTATATGCAGTAGGCGAATTAACAGATATAGACGGAATTTGTGGAGGATATAATCTAACTTATGCAATAATATCCGGAATAAGAGCGGGAAAGGGTATATATGATAAGATTAAATCAGATTAAGCTTGGTATAGAGCATCTGGATATAAAAGAATCATCAAAAGATAATATTGTTGAAGTATTAAACAATAATCAGGCTTTAAATAAAAAAATTAAAGACATAATTAAAACATCTTCCTTTCAAATTAACAGACTTGTAAAGCTTTCACTGGATGCAAGGGATAAGAATAAGCTTCAGTACATACTTGCTTTAGATATTAAAGCAGATTCTGAAAATTATATTTTATCCAAATCAGGTAACAATAACAATATTATGTCTACTAATGATATTATTTACAAGCTTCCAAACTTCGATTTTTCAGAAAAAGAAATAATCTCACCTGTAATAATAGGATCGGGACCGGCAGGATACTTTGCCGGACTTTATCTTGCACGCATGGGTTTAAAACCGATAATTATGGAGCGAGGTAAGTCTGTTGACGAGCGAACCAAAGACGTGGAAAGCTTTTGGGATGGAAATGCAATAAATCCTGAGTCAAATGTTTCCTTTGGCGAGGGCGGTGCCGGTACATTTTCTGACGGAAAACTAAATACGGGTGTAAAGGATAAAACCGGTAGAATTCGTGCTGTTATAGATGATTTTATAAGTTTTGGTGCACCCTTTGACATAAGCTACCTTTCAAAGCCTCACATAGGAACCGATGAACTTAAAAATGTTATGCGAAATATGCGTTCGGAGATTGAAAGACTTGGCGGACGCGTAATGTTTAGTACCAGATTCACAGGTTTTTCTTATATTAATATTTTAAATGATAACAATCTGACAGGTAAAAGTATAGCTTCAAATTGCAGCCTGTCTTTAGAATACATTTCCAACATCGACGGGCAAGCAGGTCATATAAAAACCAACTCCATTATACTGGCCATGGGCCACAGTGCAAGGGATACCTTCAAATATCTTAATGATACTGAGATTAATATGGAATCCAAGCCTTTTGCCATCGGTCTTAGAATCGAGCATCCGTCTGATTTGATAAATAAAGCACAATATGGCGAAAACAATCTTAATAAAGGCTTACCAACCGCTGATTATAAGATGACCTACCATTCCTCAAACGGAAGAAATGTCTACAGCTTTTGTATGTGTCCCGGCGGCTATGTAGTCAATGCCTCATCCGATGATATTCAAAGTGTTGTAAACGGTATGAGTAATCACGCAAGAGACGGTCGTAATTCCAACAGTGCCATAGTTTGCAATGTTACTCCCGAGGATTATATAAATGAAGGCTTCGGAGAGTACGGTGTATTGTCAGGAGTTGAGTTTCAGAAAAAATTTGAGAAAGCCGCATATGATGAAGGTAAAGGTTCTATCCCTGTTCAAACATTTAAGGATTATAAGGATAATAAAGCATCAACATCACTTGAGGATATCAAGCCTGACATAAAAGGAAAATATTCACTTGGAAATCTTAATAATTGTTTGCCAGCCTATGTAAATAATGCTATAATTGAAGCAATTGCCGACTATGACCGTAAATTAAAGGGCTTTGGCGGTGATAATGTTGTTCTTTCAGGAGTGGAAACCAGAACCTCTTCACCCGTTAAGATACCGAGAAACGAACAGTTTATGAGTAATCTTAAAGGAATATTTCCATGTGGTGAGGGATGTGGCTATGCCGGCGGAATTACATCAGCTGCAGTCGATGGAATAAAGGTTGCAGAAGCGGTTGCAGAGTATTTATATAATCTGGTATATTAATGACTGCTAATATTAAAATTATTCAAAATATGGAAGGATAAAAATGGACTACAGAGCACAGTTAAAGGATAAAAAGAAAATTGTTATAAAGATTGGTTCTTCATCCCTTATGCATGAAGAAACCGGTCTTGTTAATTTCAGAAGAATGGAGCAGCTGGTTCGCATTATATGTGACCTTAAGAATCAGGATAAGGATGTAATTCTTGTTTCTTCCGGAGCTATAGCTGTCGGAAGACAGACACTTAAGCTTAATTATAAGCCAAAGACTGTTTCCCTCAAGCAGGCATGTGCTTCAGTCGGACAGGCACAGCTTATGATGATGTATCAAAAGCTGTTTATGGAGTATAATCATCTTGCTGCTCAGGTACTTTTAACCTTTGATGCCATAACCAATGATGAAAGAAGACAAAATGCCCAAAATGCCTTAAATGAGATATTACAGCAGGGTATAATCCCTATCGTAAATGAAAATGATACAGTTGCTACAGAGGAGATAGAATTTGGTGACAATGATACACTTTCAGCTATCGTTGCTCATCTGATTAATGCTGATTTATTAATCATTTTGTCTGATATCGACGGACTATATACGGATGATCCGCATAAAAATCCGGATGCTAAAAAGCTCTCTGTGGTTGAAGAAATAAATGAAAAGATAGATGGCATGGCAAAGGATGCCATTTCAATGTATGGAACAGGCGGTATGTCAACCAAGATATCCGCTGCACGAATAGCTACAGATTCAGGTGCTGATATGGCTATACTTAGTGCTGAAAATCTTGAGGTTATAAATCAGCTTATAGATGGTGAGGATGTAGGAACCTTATTTATTGCTCATGATTCAGAAGCCTTTGATACCTTTGATTTCATAGTAAATAAGGGTTACAAGAATTAAAGTTATATTTGTTATTTTAACGAATGTATTTATTAAATATGTTGTGAGATTCAGGAGTGTCAGTATATGATGACAGATGAGAAGATAAAAAGAATAAATGAGCTTGCTCATAAAAGCAAAACCCCCGAGGGTTTAACCGAGGAGGAAAAAAAGGAACAGGCAGTTTTAAGACGAGAATTTATAGACAGTGTCAAGGGCAACTTAAAAAGCCAGCTTGATAATATAAATATACAGGAAAAAGACGGTTCCATAACTCATGTTAAGGATATACCGCTTAAAAAGAAAAAGTAGAATATATCTGTTTTATCAACAAATTTGTATTTATGAATAAGAGGTATATTATGACCAAAAAGGATATACGCGAAAGTGTTTTATTTCTTAGAAATTCACTTGATAAAAAAGAGGCAGAATATATATCAAGAGGTATATGTCAGGATGTAATCGAGCTTGATATATATGAAAAAGCTACGGATATCTGCCTATATATGTCCATTAACAATGAGGTTTATCTTGATTGTTTAATGGAGGCTTCCTTTAAAGACGGTAAGCGTGTATGGCTTCCGAGAGTTATGGATAAGCATATGGATTTTTACAGCTATGATACGAATACTAAGCTTATAAGCGGTGCTTTCGGCATATTGGAGCCGGATTCGGAAATGAAGCTTGTTCCAAATGAAAACACACTTATAATCATGCCCGGAGCAGTATATTCGGAGAATAAAGAAAGAATCGGATACGGCGGAGGCTACTATGACAGATATTTGTCCGAACACCCCGAGTGCCACACGGTTGCAGTTTGCTATGAACTGCAGATTTTCCCGGATATACCGACAGAGACTTATGACATAAAGCCTGAAATAATAGTAACAGAAGAACGGATAATCGAGTAATAGTTAAGTATTTCACTGATTTATATGAGATAATCACTTATTTAAGATAATCATAAAAAAATAATATAAGGAGAAAAAATATGCTTGAAGAATTAGGAATAAAAGCCAAGGCTGCATCAAGACTTTTGGCAAAGCTTGGACAAAATGAAAAGAACAATGCATTGCTTAAGGTTGCCGATGCACTTGTAGCACATGCAGATGAAATAATTACAGAAAACAGTAAGGATATGGAATATGCCAAAAATAAAGGTATGTCTGAGGCACTTCTTGACAGGCTTAAGCTTTCAAAGAAAAGACTGGAAGGAATTGCAGAGGGTGTGAGAGAAGTAGTAGCTTTGGATGACCCGATAGGCGAAGTATTATCCATGAAAAAGCGTCCTAACGGTCTTATGATAGGTCAAAAGCGTGTCCCTATGGGAGTTATCGGTTTTATATATGAATCAAGACCTAACGTAACGGTTGATGGATTTGCTCTTACCTTTAAAACCGGAAATGCCATCATTTTAAGAGGCGGAAGTGATTGCATTAATTCCAATATCGCACTTGTAAAGGTTATAAAAGAAGTTTTAAAAAATGAAGGCATTACCGAGGATGCGATAAATCTTATCGAAAATACAGACAGAGAAATAGCAAGACAATTTATGAAGCTTAATAAATACGTGGATTTACTTATTCCACGAGGCGGTGCGGGACTTATCAGAACCGTTGTTGAAAATGCAACTATACCGGTAATTGAAACAGGTACCGGAAATTGCCATATTTTTATAGACAGCTCGGCAGATCTTGATAAAGCTATTCCGATTATTAAAAATGCCAAGCTTCAAAGACTCGGTGTGTGCAATGCCTGTGAATCCCTAGTAATACATAAGGATATCGCCGACAAAGCAATTCCTCTTATCGTTGATATGCTTTCTGCTAATGATTGTGAGATAAGGGGCGATGAAGCATCTGTATCCATATCATCATATATTAAACCTGCAACCAAAGAAGATTTCGGAACCGAATATCTTGCCAAGATAATCTCGGCAAAGGTGGTAGGCAGTTTAGATGAAGCAATCGAACATATTAACAAATACAGTACCGGACATTCAGAGGCAATAATTACAGAAAGCTACGAAAATGCTCAAAGATTTCTTGATGAAATTGATTCAGCCTGCGTATATGTAAATGCTTCCACAAGATTTACCGATGGATTTGAGTTCGGTTTCGGTGCTGAACTCGGAATATCCACCCAGAAGCTTCACGCACGCGGTCCTATGGGGCTTTTGGCACTTACATCTACCAAATATATAATCTACGGAAACGGACAGGTTAGAGTATAGAAATATTATTGTGAAATGTAAATGTTCATACTGTTATGAGAAATAAAGTGCTAAGCATAGCGTGAGCGACAGCGAGCTATGCGTGTACTTATATTTCTCATAACAGTATGAACAAGAAAGGAAAGGAGAATTATTAGTATGAACGAAATGAAATTTACGGGTTCTAAGGAATACGTTGCATCTCCGGAGCTTATGGCTGCGGTTGATGTTGCAAGAGCTTTAGAGAAGCCATTACTTATAAAGGGTGAACCGGGAACCGGAAAAACCATGCTTGCAGAGGCTATAAGCCAGGCATTTAATATGCCTCTTTATATATGGAATATCAAATCAACCACAAAGGCTCAGGATGGACTTTATGTATATGATACCATCCAAAGACTTTATGACAGTCAATTCGGTGAAGAAGGCGTTGATGATATAAAAAGATATATCAAGCTCGGTAAGCTCGGTGAAGCATTTAAGTCTGAAGAACAGGTAATCCTCCTTATAGACGAAATTGATAAGGCAGACCTTGAGTTCCCTAACGACTTACTTTGGGAGCTTGATAAGATGGAATTTTATATACATGAAACAAGGGAAACCATAAAGGCTAAGACAAGACCTATTGTAATTATCACCTCAAATGCCGAAAAGGAGCTTCCTGACGCATTTCTTAGAAGATGTATATTCCATTATATTGCATTTCCTGAGAAGGAGGAAATGGATGAAATCGTAAGAGTTCATTTTGATAATATAGATGAAAACCTTTTAAAGCAGGCTATGGATACCTTTTACTGGATAAGAAGCATAAAGGAGGTCAGGAAAAAGCCAAGTACATCTGAACTTATTGACTGGCTTAATGCACTTACCATAGGCGGTATCGACCCTGAAATAATAAGAACCAAGCTTCCTTATCTTGGTGTATTGATTAAGAAAGATGAGGATGTTGAGATAGTTAATAAGAAGAAAATTTATTAGAAGAAAAATATTTAACCGGAAAAGATATTAAAGGAGAATTTATTAATTGTTTACTGATTTTTTGTATGTACTTCGCGAGAAGGGATTAAATGTATCGCTTACCGAGTGGATAACCTTTATGGATGCTTTAGATAAGGGACTTGCTTACTCATCCCTCGAGGGACTTTATAATCTCGGCAGAATGATACTCGTTAAAACTGAATCAGACTATGATAAGTTCGATATGGCATTTATGGAGTATTTTAAAAATGTCCATATAGATATGGAGATGCCTCCGGAAATCATAATGAAATTCCTTGATAAGGGAGAAATGGATACCTCAAAGCTTAATGCCGATATCTACAGCTATATACAAAAGCGCGATATGGCAGAAACCAAGAGAATGTACCGCGAGCGTGTTACCGAACAAAATCAGGAGCATAACGGCGGTAATTACTGGATTGGAACCAGTGGCGGTTCAGCCTTTGGTCACAGTGGACGTAATCCCGGCGGACTTCGTATCGGCGGACATCCCGGCCAGCAGTCAGCCTTTCAGGTAATGGGAGAGCGTAAATATCAGGATTTCAGACATGATAAAACCCTTGATATAAGGCAGTTTCAGATGGCTTTCAGAAGATTAAGACAGTTTTCCGCCAGGCTTGATGTAGCTAAAACTGAACTTGACCTTGATAAAACCATAGATTCCACCTGCAATAACGGCGGCTATCTTAAACTTGAATTTGACAAACCACGTAAGAACTCCGTCAAGCTTTTGCTTTTATTTGACTGTGGCGGAACCATGATGCCTTTTTCTGAGCTTTGTAATGACTTATTTCAGGCGGTTCACAAGGCAAATCATTTCAAGGATGTAAAAACCTATTATTTCCATAACTGTATCTACAGTAAGGTTTATAAGGATGCGGAATGTGAGATGGGAAACTGGGTTGATCTGGATTACCTTTTCAGACATACCGACAAGGATTATAAGGTTATAATCGTAGGTGATGCACAGATGGCACCCGAGGAATTATTTGATGTAAACGGCAATTACCGCGGACCTAACGACGGACGAAGCGGTTATGAATGGAACAAGCTTCTGCGCGACAAATATAAGAAAGCCATATGGCTTAACCCGAGATTCCATGGCAAGCTAAACGATCTTGCATGGATGGAATCGGAACGAACCTTAGCAGAGATTTACGATATGTATCCGCTTACAATAGACGGGCTAAAAGCAGGAATCACCAAGCTTATGGCGCCAAGGTAAGGCAAATAATAGAACAATAAGATAATGCACCGAAATTAGGCAGCGAGGCAGTCTTTTATGAGGCAAATAAAGATAACCGGAAAGAAAAATATTAACATTGTGCTTATATTTAGTATTGTGTTTTCGTTTACCATAATTATGTCTGTTATGGCAACAATACTTCCGGCTATGGCAGAAGAAACTGCGAGTTATACAGGCCTAAAAAACACTCGGGAAGTGGTATATTTTGATGAAAAGAACTGGTATCTTATTGATTATGATGAAAGTACGGTAACGTTACTTTCAAAAGAATGTGTTGTTGCATCAGAGTTTGGTTCAAACAATACATATAGCGGTTCTACAGTAGAAACTGCCGTAAATAATTATTATGATTACAATGTATCGTCAGATGCAAAGACTGCAGTAGATGGTGATGGGATGTTTCTTCTTACAACCGAACAGGCAAAAGAATTAAATGCCGATGTACTAAAATGTTCCCAATATACCGGAACAGATTTCAATTATTGGTGGCTTAATTCGGCCGGCAGTCATGATATGGTTGCAGCGTGCGTCTACGGCGAAGACGGAAACGTGGAAGAATATGGCACATATGTGTTTAAAATGCTTGGTGTTCGTCCGGCTATTAAGCTTAATCTGTCCTCTGTAACCTTTTCATCTGATACCAATACATTTTATTTGGCAAATGAAGCACCGGATGCTAATACAGATACATCGATAGCCGAAGTTCCAAAAACAGGAGATAAGACTGATTTTTGTGTAATAGCAATGCTTATGATGTATTCAGCCATGGCAGCAATATATCTAAAAATTACAAACTCTTTATCAAAAAATAGAAGGCACTTGACATAGCCGTACGACCTAATTTATAATAGGATTTATAAAATATAGGCGTACGACTATTTTTATTGCATTAAATTTCAAATTTAGCCGTACGGCTATGTCAGGAGGAGTAGATGAAAATCAATGACACTAAATCTTTTGGAGAAATAATTAAGAAAAGAAGGAAAAAACTTGGATATACACAAAAATATGTTAGTGATGTAAGCGGTATAAGTGCAAGCTTTATATCTGATTTGGAGAATGGTAAGGCCACTATCGAAATAGGTAAAGCTATATATCTGGCTAACCTTTTGGGAATCGATGTAGTATTAAATGAACGAGGTTGAATTATAAATGATTAAACTTGATGTATATATTGAAATTGAAGGTGCAATTAATAATGCTGCTAATGAACTGATTGACAGTGGCTTTAAATCTGCAGGAAAGCTAAAAGAGAAAATATTATTAACCGGTGGATATGCAAATATTTGATAAAGTTTATTATGGATATTAAAAAAAATCTCATTAAAGCAAACTATAATTAAGATAAACTCTCATAAATAAAAATATAGATTTATATAGAAAAAAATGATATAATTATTTTATCTAAAAAAAGATAATTATATCATTTTTATTTCTTTAAAAGGGGGTCTTTGTTATGGGGAAAAAAACAGTTATAACTATAGGAAGACAATTTGGAAGTAACGGACGTGAAATCGGAAGAAAACTTGCAGAAAAGCTGGGTTACACATTTTATGATAAGGAGCTCTTAAATGAAACCGCCAAAAAAAGCGGATTGAGCGAGAATTTACTTAAAAGCTTGGACGAAAAACCATCAAAAAGTTTTTTATATTCACTTGTAATGGATCCTTACAGTTATGGTTTTACAAGTACAGGTTATCATGCCAACTTAAATCAACAGGCATTTCAGGCAACCTATGATACAATTAAAAGCATCGCAGAAGAAGGACCTTGTGTATTTGTAGGAAGATGTGCCGATTATGCTTTAAGACATAATGAAAACCTTGTTCGATTGTTCATATTTGCACCTCTTGAAAAACGTATCGAAACAATAATGAATCGTTTTGATTTATCGGAAGATAAAGCAAGAAGTCAGATTATTAAAGAAGATAAAGGACGTGCTTCATATTATAATTATTATACATCAAAGAAATGGGCTTCTTTAGACAGCTATGATATATTCGTAAACAGCAGTCTTATGGATATAGATAAAACAGTTGATTATATTATAGATGTTATTAATTCGATGGATTAAGGAGTATATTTTAATGCCTAATAAATCTAAAAAAAACAAATCCGAACATAATCATAAATTAATATTTCCTTATGTTTAAGTTATACTAATTATAATATAACAAAAGGTGGTGATAATATGGCAGATTTAGAAGTTGTAAAAAAAGATGTAGTGAAAAAAAGCATTGATTCTTTAGGAGATATAATTTTCAAAATTATACTTTTTGGTTCATATGCAAGAGGTGATTTTGAAGATGATTCAGATGTAGATATTATGTTTTTGTTAAATTGTCCGAGAGTTGATTTACCTAAATACAGAAAATGTCTTTCAACAGTATCAAGTGATGCAAGTTTGGAAAACAATGTAACTGTAACACTAATTGTGAATGATAAAGATACATTTTACAGCAAAATGAGTATCTTGCCATTTTACCAAAATGTTCAGAAAGACGGGGTGGTATTATATGAACAGCGCTGATGATGTTAATAATATAAATACTAAAAAAGATTTATCAAAATACCGTTTAGAAAAAGCAAAAAATTGTTTACAGGCTGCAAAAACATTATTGGAACATGAATTATATGAAGATGCAACAAACAGAGCATAACAGGTTTCTAACGCTGAATTGTTTTATGATACAATAAAAAAATATTTAATTAATATAGATTAAATATAGGGAATAATCTTAATTTATTTAAGAATATTCCCTTATAATTTTAGTAATTATAAATTTGTTTACATAATATTATTATGGTAATATTTATAAAGATAATTCAACTTTCCCTGAGAGTAACCTTATTTCTTGCGCGGCGTTTACGGTCATCATCCATATCGGCATAGTGTTTTCTGGTTGTATTTACGTCGCTATGGCCTAAAACATCGGCAACCAGGTAGATGTCGTCGGTTTCGCGGTAAAGATTGGTTCCGTAGGTGCTTCGAAGCTTATGTGGCGTAATATGCTTTAAAGGAACCGAAGACTGAGCGTATTTTTTAACCATATTTTCAACGGTACGAACGCTGATTCGTTTTCTTTGAGAAGATAGAAAAAGAGCATTTTCGTGACCGGAAACGGCAGCGATTTTCTTTCTTTCATCAATATAAGTACTTAGAGGCCCGGCAGCTTCATCACTAAAATAAACAAGAGCTTCCTTGCCACCTTTTCGGGTAACCTTTATGCACATATTCTTGAAATCAACATCATTTATGTTTAAACCTACACATTCGGATATACGGATACCTGTACTTAACATAAGCGTTAAAAGTGCCAAATCGCGATTTTTAGCCTTACCATGATATTGTAATTGCTTATCGGTCAAATTAACGCCGTATTCGACAGTATCAAGGAAGTTTGCAACCTCATCATAGTCCATACGGGTGATTTGTTTATCTTTAAGACGCGGACGCTCGATTTTATTGATAGGATTGCCGGAAACCATGTCATTTTTATAAAAATAGGTATACATAACACTAAGAGAGCATAATTTACGCTTAATTGATGCTTTATCGTTAGTGTAAATCCGGCCGTTTTTAGTGTACTTTTGAAGATAATCCTCGTAATCCTCAATGAAAATCGCATTTATGGACGAAAGAATATCGAGAGTTACATCCTTAGGCGAATTTAAGGGCGCATCCGTATAAGCCTCAACAATGTATTCAAAAAAGTTTTTTATGTCACGTGCATAACCAAGTCTGGTGCGTGAGGATTTGCTTTGCTGGATTGAGCGAAAGAAGTGACGCATATAATCCGGAAGCTCCTTGGAAATGTTTCTGATCAAATCTATGTTTTGCATGTCAATTTGTTGTTGATATGTTAATTCAGCCATAAGAGTACCTCCTTAGTACTATCACGTTTTTCTGTGCCTATCTCTTCGTAAAACCTGAGTTTTGCGAATAATTGGATTACTTTTAATATATCATATTGCACTCCTCTTGTCAAGGAAAATCCGCATAAAATCTAACTTTTTTTAATGTTATTAATCAAAAATACGCATAACACATTTTTGTTATTTGTGTTATGCGTTTGGTAATGATGAATCATCAAGTACATTTAAAATTTTATTAAAATATTCCGGAAGTTCTGATTTAAATTCCATATATTCATTTGTTTTCGGATGATTAAATCCAAGAACACCGGCATGTAAAACCTGACCGTTTAAATTAAATTTTTTTGATCTGGTTCCGTATACTTCATCGCCAAGCAACGGATGATTGATACTCGCCATATGAACCCTTATCTGATGTGTGCGTCCGGTTTCAAGCTTACATTCGATTAACGACATATTATCCTTAAGATTTTTGATTACATGATAATGAGTAACGGCTCTTCTGCCCTTAGGATCAACCGCCATCTTTTTACGATCTGTTTTATGTCTGGCAATAGGTTTATCGATTGTACCGTCAGTTTCATTAAAATGATTATAGCAAATCGCTGTATAAATTCTATTGATATCGTGGACTTTAAATTTTTCAGCCATAATTCTATGTGAGGTATCATTTTTACATACCAATAAAAGTCCTGAAGTATCCATATCGATTCTGTGGACAATTCCCGGCCTCATAATGCCGTTTATGGTCGATAAATCCTTACAATGATACATAAGTGCATTTACGAGCGTATCATCAAAGTGTCCGGGAGCCGGATGAACAACCATACCCTTAGGTTTATCAACGATAATAATATCCTTATCCTCATAAACAATATTAATTGGGATATCCTTTGGAACAATCTCGATTATTTCAGGTTCAGGAATATCTATGTCGATTATATCGCTCGATTTTATCTTATAATTTGCTTTAACCGGCTTTAAATTAACTGTTATACAGCCATTTTCAATCAATTTCTGGATATATGCTCTGGAATAATCGGAAAGCTCCTCAGAAAGGAATTTATCTATCCTGTTTCCCAAAATCTCATTATAATTTTCATCTGCAATAATTCTTAAATCTTCCATATTGATTTAATCCTTGTCTGAGTCCTCCAATATGTCATTATCAACCAATTCATCATCTTTCACATCTAAAACAGTTTTTTCATCAGCTTCTATAATACTTTTCTTTCCAATAATCTCATCAAAATCTTCTTCCTTATATATAAAAATCATAAGAAACAAAATCAAAAATAAGCTTACCGTAACATATATATCCGCAACGTTAAAAACCGGAAAATCAATCAGCTTAAAATCAAAAAAATCCACAACATATCCGAGCTTAAATCTGTCAATCATATTGCCTACTGCTCCGGAAATAAGAAATATTACGCAAATTGTTAACATAATATATTTACGGTTATCAATTATGTTATATAAAATATAAAAACATCCTATTACAACCAGAACCGTAAGTATCAAAAAGAAAATTCTCTTTCCCTGCATAACGCCCCAGGCTGCACCTTTATTTTGAATATATGTAATTGCAAACACTTTTTTTATTACTTCCTTTGATTCATACAGCTTGAACTTACTTTTAATCACAAATTTGGTAAACTGATCCAAAGATGTAAGTAAAGCTATAACAATTATGGGAAGTATCATTATTTTAACTTTTTTTTCTTTCATACATCTATATTCCCGACAAATAATCCTTAAATGCTTTTTTCATATCCTCTGCTGTTACTTCCATATCTATATATGCATCTCCGATATCCTTAAGGAGTATAAATTTTATCTTATCTCCCACTACCTTTTTATCATTTCTGGTATATTCAATGATTTTATCTATATCTATATCCAAAGGCAATGAAGGAATATCATACATCTTTATAGCTGTAACTATGTCATTTAGAGTTTCACTGCTTATATTGCCCTTATTATAGGATATTATAGATGCAAGAATAGAGCCAATGAGGACACATTCACCATGAAGCAGTTCAAAGTTCATATATTTTTCCAAGGCATGTCCAAGAGTATGTCCAAAGTTAAGAAGAGCTCTCTTACCCTTTTCTGTAGGATCCTCTTCCACTACAATTCTCTTAATCCTGCAGCTTCTGTAAACAAGCTCACACAAGCTGTCATAATCATATGAATTAATTTTTTCATAATTGTCCTTAAGCCAATTATAATAATCCTTATCAAGTATAAGTCCGTGCTTAATTACCTCACCCATGCCTGATATAAACTGCCTTTTATCAAGTGTTTTTAAAGAATTCTGATTCATATATACGAGGCGTGGCATATGAAATGCACCAACCATATTTTTATATGATGCAAAATCAACGCCTGTTTTACCGCCTATACTTGAATCAACCTGTGATAAAAGACTTGTTGGAACCTGTATAAAATCAATCCCTCTAAGGTATGTTGCTGCGGCAAAGCCGGTTAAATCCCCGGTAACTCCGCCACCTAAAGCTATGAGCAAATCGTTTCTGTCAAATTTCTCTATAATAAGCTTTTCATATAAGTCTCTTACAACATCCAGATTCTTATTTTCTTCTCCGGCATTAAATACATATGAAACAACCTTGCTGAATTTCTCGGAAGTCTTTAATGAAACTAATATAGCATCCAAAAATATGGATGCTACATTTGTTTCAGATACTATACATATTTTCTTTCCGGTAAAGCCAAGTTCCTCAATAGAAACCGGCAAATTATCATAAGAATTTTGGAATGTTATGTTATATACAGGCTTATCATCTACATGAACAGTTAAATCCTTTATTAACATATTACATTCTCCTCATTTAATTTATTTAAACGAATTCAAATCCGTCTGAACCATCATCACCGTCACCAAGAAGATTTTTATCATTAACGGTTTCAACCTCTACCTCAACATCGTCCTCACCAAAGTTTAAAGTTGGAATATCTTCAGTGGTTTCATCTGATGACTCTTCCTTTGCTTTTTCTTCTGCAGGCTTAATATCCTTTTCAAATGTAAATATATTATCTACAACAGGTTTTTTAGGCTTTTCTTCAGCCTGACTTGAAGATGATGTTTTCTTTTCTTCAGTCTTGCTTTCAGTTTTAGAACCAACTATGTCCTTTATCTTCTCATCTGCTGCAGCTTTAGCTTTAGCCTCTGCTTTTAAATCAGGAGCAGGCTCTGTCTTTTTATCTGCTGTCTTATCAGATGAAGCTGTTTTACTGCCTGATGACTGTGAAGAACTGCCTGTTTTCTTGGTCTGACCACCCCTTGAGCCTGACTTTGATGAGTATTTGCCACTACCCATTCCATCTTTATTAACGGTAAATGACGGCTCACCTTTTTTCTTTTCTGTTACGGTACGTCCATCATATGGATTATATCTTCCATTATTTTTATTGGCATCAGGATTAAACGGATCAACAAAATTCTCTCCTGCGCTAAGATTTGATGTATATACTGCACTTGTACTAACCCTATCTTCAGGATTCATGGACATTCCGCTACTACCACCATTAAATCCGCCCAACGTAGACTCATCTCTCATCTGAGGATCGCCTTCAAAAGATCCAAAAGGCATATTTGACCCGCTTGATTTATATGAACCGGATGATCCGCTTGCACCAATAGTCTGAAGAGATCTTTCATCAATATATGACTTTGGATCAAAATCCTCTTCACCAAGAAGTTCAAATTGTTTTTTCATAAAATAAACAAAATTTGACTTATATGCAGCATATTGGGTTTCAAGATCGGTTATCTTTTGTGTAATTTCTTCAAGCTCCTTCTGAGCATCTGCAAGAATATTTTTAGCCTGATTCTTAGCATCAAGCTTGATATTCTTAGCTTCCTGCTGTGCTTTTGACTTAGTATCCTCAGAATCCTTTTCAGCTATCATTATGGACTTTTCAAGTTCAGCTTCCTTGGACTTATAATTTTGCAAACCGTCTGTTAAGGTTAAAACCTTTTCCTTTAGCTCCGCATTGGATCGATACAATTTTTCATAAGAATCAGCTACTATATCAAAAAAAGCATTAACATCCTTTTTCTCGTAACCCAAGCCTGTTCTGAACTTCTTTTGTTGAATATCAACCGGTGTTAGCATCTTATTATTCCCCCGTTATAGTTAGATTTATACCTTCAAAAGCATATATCGTTATCATTAGTATTGTCCAAGCTGTGGTGAAACTGTTGTTTCATTTAAAATTTCTTCTCTTAAATCTCCCGAAACCTCAATAGATTTTGGTGCAGCTATAAATATATTGGCTGATATAGCCTGAAGGGAACCTCCTATTGCATAGCAGGCACCACCAATAAAATCAATAATTCTCTGAGCAGGTGCAAGCTCAAGGCCTTCCATATTTATAACAATTGTCTTACCTGCATTAAGAAAATCCGCTACTGTCTGAGATTCACTTATTTCCTGTGGTTTAATTACGTACACTTCACTTCCACCCCTGTAATTATTTGATCTTTGCTGTTTATTTGAATTAAAGTCAACTAAATTATTATTTTGAGGTCTTGCCTGCGCTCTGGTTTGTGTGTAGGAACCCTGCTGACTTTGTACGGCTCTGCTTGATGATTGAACCTGTGAAGCAGAATAATTGGAAGTTCTCGAGTAATTTTGTGATTTTTCAGCCGGTCTGTTTTTTACATATGAATTTTTAGGCTTGGCCGGTTCAAAATCATCCTCGTCATCAACTTCGTCAAATAAATCATCCTCGAACTCGTCATCATCATCTAAATCCTTCATTTTAAAGAAATCCAAAAAGCTTCTTTTACTTGAATCTTTAGCCATAACTACATTATCTCCTCATAAAATGTTTTATTTTCATATATTATAATTGCGCTCTCCAAAAATACCGGTTCCAACTCGAACCATAGTGGCACCCTCTTCAATCGCAACCATATAATCATTGGTCATACCCATTGAGAGTATACTCATATCAATATTATCAATGTTTTTTGATTTTATGTCAAGTAATAATTGGTGCATTTTTCTAAAATACACTCTATTATCCTCAGGATTTTCAACAAAAGGAGCTATTGTCATAAGACCTTTAACCTTGATATGCTCAAAATCCTTTATTTCATCTATTATTTCATAGATATTATTCTCATCAATTCCAAATTTTGTATCCTCATGTGCAATATTAACCTGAATCAAAATATTAGCAGTAACATCCTTCTTTTCTGCCTGCTTTTCAATTTCCGAAGCCAGATGAACGGAATCAACAGAATGAATAAGGCAAGCTTTATCAACTATATATTTTACCTTGTTGGTTTGAAGGTGTCCGATAAGATGCCAGTTCACCGGACTTGAAACATTTTCATATTTATCGCAAAGCTCCTGAACCTTGTTTTCTCCGTATTCCTTCACTCCATATGTCATAAGCTCCTCTATATCGGACAAAGGCTTAGTCTTACTAACAGCTATCAATGTGACTTCATTCACATCCCTGCCGCTTTTTTCACATGAAGCTTTAATATTTGCCATTACATTATCAAGATTTTCCTTAAGCATATGCTCACCACCTTAGTATATAATCTGATTTTCATGCACCTTTGATGAATCAAGAATTATATTATCATAAATATTTAATGCTTCATCACTTTTTACAAGCGCAAAATCATCAATCGTCTTAATAACTGTTACCATTCTAAATTCAGCAATACCTCTGTTTGCCGAATAAACACCTTCAATATTAACTCTGGGTACAACCGATACTGCAGTTGTCTCATTTGAATCGATATTAAGCAATACATCCGTATCATCAAAGACCAGAGGATCCACATAACAATATTCCTCATCGGTTTTATAAATAGTAGGTGATACCTGCTTTATAGTTATCTCATTATTATCACCCATAACCTGCACATTAAGCTTGATATTACTGCTCTGATTTCCTCCTCCGGAAAGGTAAGAAATCGGTATCTGATAAACTTCTTTTTCGGTAAGGGCAGAAACCGGAACCTTAAGACCTGTATCATCCTCAAGAATAATCTCAACAGTAACAAATCTCTCAGCCATATAGTTCAACATAAATTTATCAAGACTTATATTGAGATATTTTCCATCATTTCCGTAAATTATCTCAAAAGGCATACTTACATCATACGACGAATTATTTATCTTAAAAAGAAGCCTTTCGCCCTCTTCACTGTAAACCGAGTTTATGGTCGCTGCCTGATCATCAGTAATCGGAAGGATTATATTCCACTTTTCACTTGGAATTATTTTAACTACAGGTGTTCCGGCAGAGATAATATCTCCCGTTTTTAAAGTATCCTTTTTATAATTTGATTTATCAAAATCAGATTTACTTACATTTGAAATATTATAGTTTTCATAACCATCGATATAATATGTAACCAGTCCGCTTTCAGGCGAAGAAACAGCCGCAAGCGATGTACCCGTGCTTTGACCAACCTGTTGCATCAAAACCTCATTTGTAAGCTCAAGGACCTTATTATTTAAAGTATTTTCAAAATTATACGCATTGTAAAAAGAGGCATCCTTATAAGAAATCTTATATAATGATATAAGATTTCTGACTTCATTATAATCATCAGATGAAAGGAGTCCATCATAGCTTTCTGAATCACTTATTGTATTATATACCTGTCCTGTTTCATCTATTGTACATACCATGGAATTTTTTTTGATCTTTTCGCCATCACGTATGTAATAGCATACGTAACCTGATTTTTCAGAGTTTAGAACAAGTTCATCACGAACCACAAGACCTTCAATAATAATATTATTATTAATATCTGTTTTATTGACATTATAAGTTGTAACCGGTTCTTTCCTCAAGGATAATATAAGTGTTATTACAACATACAAAAAGAAACAAGCCACAACTGCACTTGCTATATTAAACTTAATATCCTTATTTATTTTTATAATTTTCTTATTTTTATCCATATGTAATCACCAAAGCCTTAGTTTACAAGGCAAAGCATAGTAACAATTGCATCATACAAAAGTGGTTTTGATTCTCCGCATGAAGCTACAACGACATATTCCTTATCATCCTTTTTAAGATACATGGCAAGAGCATTTCCCGCTCCGTCAGTTGTTCCGGTTTTCCATACCTTAATTTCATAATTGGCAGGCAGCTTGGCTAAACCGGCGATAAAATAATTTGTAGCAGCTATATCTGCCTCAATAGGTACACCCGAAGAGTTGGTATAAACATAATTATACGTTTCATGGCTGTCTATATCATTTATAACACTGTAGCTTTCAGCCTCTTTAATTATAAGATACATATCATATGCAGTTGTATAATGATCTACATCATCCAATCCATGAGGATTAACAAAATGTGTATTGGTTGCACCGATAGACTTTGCTTTTTCGTTCATTAAATCACAAAAAGCACTCTCACTTCCGGCGACATAATCCGCAAGTATAAGTGCATAATAGTTATTTGATTGGATTAAAAGAGTATACAATAAATCCTTAACGGTTATCTCTGAACCTATCACCAACGGATTAATTCCGCCACCCTCGGCAGACAAATCATAATAGTTAGAAACAGTTACAACATCATCAAGGCTTATCTGTTTTGAATTGACCTTGTCAAGTACAACCATAGCTGTCATAAGCTTCGTCATACTTGCAGGATACATACGTTTAAAAACATTTTTAGATGCATAAGCATATTTATCCGTCTCATTTACAAAAAGCCCATAATAACAATTTCCAAGCAGCTCACTGTTGATATTATTATCGCGATAAATCACAACATCATCAAAGGCTGCGTCAAGCTCTCCGTATGAAAGTGAACCGTCAAAGGCTACGGGAATTATACTTTTATCCTCACTGTGAGGATTATCTATATTATTATTAAATTTAATAAATATAGCAAATACAAGGCATATAGCCAGTAATATTATTATTGATTTAAATAAATCCCTAATCTCTCTCATTTTCTTTAGTGCTTAAAAAGCTCTCTCCATTCCAAATCTCCTCTTTCAAGTGCCTTTATCATAAGCTCGGCAGTTGCAAGATTGGTTGCCAGAGGAATATTATGTATATCACAAAGAGTAAAAATATTATTTATATCCACCTCATGGGACTTCTTAGTTTCAGGATCTCTCAAAAATATCATCAAATCAATCGAATTATTTTCAATCATAGAACCTAGCTGTTGTTCTCCGCCTGTGTGACCGGCAAGGAACTTATGTACCGTAAGGTTAGATACCTCTTCTATCATTCGACCTGTTGTTCCTGTAGCATAAAGTTCATGCTTTGACATTACCCCTCTGTACGCTATACAGAAATTTTGCATAAGTTTCTTCTTAGCATCATGTGCTATTAACCCAATGTTCATCACCTTGTCTCCTATCCTTTAGTAAAACGCCTTTTGCAGGCTTACATTAAGTACAATACCTATGCCTAACGATATACTCAAAAGCGAACTAAGACCATAGCTTATAAATGGCAATGGTATACCTGTATTAGGCAAAACCCCCGTTGCAACTCCAATATTGATAAATGACTGGTATGCTATAAGCGTTCCGACACCGGATGCCAAGAGCATACCGCAGGTATCTTTGGATCTTCTTGCAATCTTTATACATTGTAACACTATTAATAATATAATTGCAATAATAATTACACTTCCTATAAAGCCTAATTCTTCACCTATTATTGAAAAAATGAAATCTGTCTGCTGCTCGGAAATGAAATTAGCATCCTTAACAGTAGCTATAGTTGAAGAGTTAAAACCTTTTCCGGTCAGCTGTCCGGAACCTATTGCCATAATTGAATTATTCTGCTGAGAAAAATCATCTCCATATTTTGATGGATATACAAAGGATAAAATTCTGTTAATCTGATACGGCTTTAACAATTTTTTATCTCCCGGAAGCTGTATATACCACAAAAAGCTACCTGCAACAGGAATTAATATCAATAAAACAAGTCCTATGATTTTATAGCTTAATCCGGACACATACAGCATTGTAACAAGCACCATAAAAAGACACACGGTTGTTGAAAGATCCGGCTCTGCAGCTATAAGCATCAGTCCTAAACCGACATATCCTGTAAAAGCCAATATACATTTAAGTGAATTTATCTTGTTCTTTTCATTATATTTACCCAGTAATGCTGCAACAAATATTATCATAAGAACCTTAGATAGCTCTGAAGGCTGTATCTGGATTCCGTTTTCACCACCTATATTAATCCATCTTGTTGCATTATTTACATTTACACCAAAAAGTAAAACCAATATAAGCAATACAGCATTTACAATATATATCGCATAACTGAACTTACATATAAAATGATAATCTATTACTGATATTATGAGCATAACAACAAAGCCCATTCCGACACCGACTGCCTGCTTAAACGTAAAGCTTTCATCTGCGCTGTTTACAGCTACAACTCCGATTATCATAACAGCAATTACCATAATTAACAATTTAAAATTATAATCCTTGAGACTGAATTTTGTGAACATTTTTATCCTTCTTCTTTAAAAGCTTAAATATATTTAAGCCGTAATCATCATATGCATTTTCTGTAGTTTCACCTGCTATTCTCTTAGCAATATATGTATAAGTTTTGCCGGATTTGGTTCTGTTTCCTGCGACCATTTCTCCGCGATTTGTCGAAATTACTATAGATTCATCATCCATAATTGTGCCTATAAGATTAATCGACAATATATCAACCACATCATCAACAGACATCATATCTCCACGTCTTACCATGTTCATCCTGATTTTATTGATTACAAGATCAATTCTCGGCATCTCACAGGAATTCAATATACCGATTATTCTGTCTGCATCCCTGATAGCCGAAACCTCGGGTGTTGTAACAATAATCGCTCTTTCGGCAGCAGCTATTGCATTTTTAAAGCCGTGCTCTATGCCTGCAGGACAATCAATTATTATATAATCATAATCAGGCTTTAGCTCCTCTATAAGCTTCTTCATCTGTTCAGGAGCTATAGCGGTTTTATCTCTTGTCTGGGCTGCTGGTAAAAGTGCAAGTCTCGGGCAGCCTTTATCCTTTATAATGGCCTGCTTTGCCTTACAGCTTCCCTCTATTACATCTACGATATTATAAACAATTCTGTTTTCAAGGCCCATGACAACATCGAGATTAC
This sequence comes from uncultured Lachnospiraceae bacterium, assembly GCA_902762955.1. Taxonomy (GTDB): domain Bacteria; phylum Bacillota; class Clostridia; order Lachnospirales; family Lachnospiraceae; genus Coprococcus_C. The sequence goes on along the minus strand of CACWQH010000006.1, from coordinate 27,928 downwards.
GAAGACCTATATCCGTATCTATCAGCAAAACCTTAAAGCCTAAATTTGCCAAGGCACTTCCTATATTGGCGGTTGTAGTTGTTTTTCCTACACCACCCTTTCCGCTTGTTACAACTATTACTTCACTCATTTACAATTCCTCCTAATACACTTTATAAACAAAAGCGTTATTGTTGCCCGAAGCACCGGCCTTGGCATAGCCGTTTAGCTCGCCAATTACGATAATGTTCCCCTTCGATACAACTGATGCGCCCTGTTCAATGTTGCCAACAATTATTATGCTCGTGGCTGCATTGATAGACTGTCCGGGTTTAAGATTACCGATATAAAACAGTCCATCTTTATCGGCTTGTAAATCAGTAAAGCATTTATCCTTACATTCTTTAGTTTTTTTATTTCTGTTAATATTTATATTTAACCCTTTATCTTTTAAAAGGGATAGTATCTCTTTAATTTCATCATCCGTTAATATTTTTTCTTCAAAGGTAACATCTATAGGTTTTGCATTCGTATAATAATGTTTTTTATTCTGAAGTTTTTTATTGAGTTCTTCTTTTATTTCATTAAATGAAGCTTCAGACGAAATTATCAGACGAATACCCTCTTTATTACCCTTAATAATAACGGGATTCTCCATATTTAATTTTCACCTTTCAAAATATCTGTTAATCTGAATTAATAACATTACCCTTCATCTCGGCTCCGTTAAGCTTGTCCGGATCATACATATATGCATATACAAAGCCTGCAAGTTCTATAGCATTACCGGATGAATAGCCGTTTTGCAATACACAGGTAACCGATACCTCCGGATTATCATAAGGTGCATAAGAGATAAATAACGCATGGTCCGGTCTTGTTTCACTCTCCTGGGCTGTTCCGGATTTACCGGCAACCGCAACATTTACCCTATTAACAAGCTCACTACCGGCTGTATTTAACGTTATAACCCTTCTCATTCCATTGTGAACCGAATCCCAGGTTGATTGCGCTATGGATAACTCATTCAATACCTCAGCCTGATTATCAACCAGAATATTTCCTTCGTAATCAGTAACCTTATCTATTAAAGTCAAATTATAGCAGGTACCGCTATTGGCAACCGTTGAAACATATCTGGAAAGCTGAACCGGTGCATAAGAATTTCTACCCTGACCAATGGCACTTCTTACTACATCGTTGTCCGATATGCTTGGTGAAATTTCCGGAAGCTCAACACCTGATAAATCACCCAATCCAAACATCTTTGCATATTTTTCAAGCCGGCTTAAGCCATAAGAATCACTATAGTATCCGTCGCTTGTCCATGCAAGAGAATAACCAACCTGATAAAAGAATACATTACAGGAACGCTGTATAGCAGCTTCTACATCCAGTCCACCATGTCCGCTCGGATATATCCAGCATTTTGGCGCCGGATCAATTTTATCAAATTCACCCGGGCAATAGACATATGATCCCTGATCTATTACTCCTTCAGAAAGACCGGCTACTGATGAAAGCACCTTATAGGTTGAACCCGGTGCAAGCTTTTGCTGGCAGGCACGGTTATAAAGCGGTGTGGTTTTATCCTCAAGGAGCATATTGTAATATTCCGCATCAACCTCATTGGTCATATAGTTATTATCATAGCTCGGATAGCTAACCATAGCCAATACATCACCGGTTCTTACATCTGTTACAACAATAGAACCGGAACATGGATCAAGCGCAAGCATAGCCGGAGTAATGTCAAGGTTTGATATTTTTTTGAACATAAATTCATAAGGACCATATTGTCCATTATTATACTCTTCCAGCTCTTTGTCCATGTCAGGATTAAGCACACCCTGTAAATACAATAAATTTACAACATTATCACCTGAAATTTCGTTTGATTTTATCATATTCTTTACTATAAGTTTGTCGAATTCAGTATCTAAAGCCAGATAATTATTTACATAATCACACAATAAAACATATATCTCATCAGAGTCATAATAATCACTCTTTGCTTCAAGCTTTGAGATATCAATTGCTTCTATGCTAATGGCATATTTAAGATAATGCTCTAAAGAAGTTTCATTATTGGTATATTTTATAAATTCAGGATCATCAACTGCTATAAGCGAACTGTTAAATACATCATTCTTGCTGAGTATTTCACAGATATACTCCATGTAATCCTGATATTCATTTGATAATGCCGAAAGTGGCGTAAAATCCTTTGTAAGTATCTTATCTATTTCAGAAAGTGTATCACTTTTTCTTGAATCAAATCTGTTATATATATCCTTCTCAAGATTTGATGCATCAGACCTTGTCATGGCATCTATTGAAAGATAGTTATTATTGAAAAGTCCGAAATACACATCGGTTATAGGAATCTTGACATTTTCGCCTTCCTCTACAGATGAAACAGGTGCGAGATTTGCAAGAATAATCGATGCAATCTCCTTTTCAAGTGTATCATAGCAATACTTTTGTAAGTCAGCATCTATGGTAAGATATACATCATTTCCTGCTTCTGCTGACTTTGAATCAATAGTTTCGATAACCTTGCCAAGATTATCTACATACATGGTTTCATAACCGGCTTTTCCTCTTAGTTCCGACTCGCAATACTGCTCTATACCGGTTTTTCCTACAACCTCTTCACCATTGTATTTTTCATCATCCGATAAGCTTTTATTATATTCCGCAAGCTCTTCGTTGGAAATCCTGCCAACATATCCGATTATGTGCGCAAAATAAACCGCATCATTATATCTCCTTAAGGATTTAACACTTACCTCCATTCCAAGAAGCTCATCGCCGTACTCTGTTATGGCAGCATTACTCTGTTCACTTACATCATAAGCAATAGTCACCGGTACATACTGTTGGTATCTGTTTAACCAAAGCTTATATCTGCAGGAAAGTATTTCCATGGTTTCTTCTTCTGTATAAATATCAGAAACCTCAAACCTTTCATCCCTTAAAAAATCAATTATATCTTTGGCCGATGCATTTTTCTGGGCATCGGTTAAATCATCAAAATTTGTCGCAGAATATACATTTTTCTTGAAATTTTTAAGCTGGCTGTCCTTAACGGTAAATTTATATTCACCTGTATCCGTTAATTCTATAGGAAAATCAACATATATTTCATCACCATTTGATTCGAGAATATTGATAGTCTTATACAAAATCTGATTTTTCAAATCATTTTCGGACATATCCAGTTCTTCGGCTTTGTTAGAAATATTAGGATCATTACCATAGATAACAGAATACGAAAGCTCATTGTATGCGAGAAGCTTACCGTTTCTGTCATAGATATTTCCACGCACTGAATCAATATTCAATGTCTTTTCGGATTTATAGATAAAGTTATCCATATGCTCCTGACCTTCGATAATCTGAAGCACAAAAAGACGTCTTATCAGAATTGAAAAAATAACAATAACTACAACTGTGACAGGAAAAAGCCTGTGTTTTATATAATCCAGTATAATTTCCTTTATGGAAGATAATATTTCACGAATCATTTAGCTTCCTTACCTCTGCTTTTTTCTTTCAAATGTCTGTTGCAGGCAACATAAAACTTATAAATAATAACTGTAAGAAGCGCAGTTATAAGAGCCTCCGGAATCATAATATTTAAGAAATAATCTGAAAGCTCAAGTCTTCTGTGAAGAAGAAAATATATAATATATACCATAAAATTAAACGCAATATCATCAACAATGATAACTATTAACGGCAAAAGAACATCTTCTATCATATAATTTTTGTGAAAGAAGCCGTTTATATAGCCAATAATCATATACAAAAACATAAACGGGCCCATTATATTTGACATAAAACAGTCAACCATAAATCCAGAGAAAAAACCTACAAGAAGTCCTTCCTTTCTTCCACGCATAAGTCCAAAGGACATAGTAAGGATAAGAAGAAGGTTTGGTGTTATGCAATTAATATCATGAAAACCAAAGATTGTTGACTGCAGTGTGAAATTTATAATTATGAGAACCGCAAGTGTTAAAACTCTTCTCATTATTGCCTCCGCTTTTACTTCTTATCGGTTATTACAAGCACATCCGAGATATTATTAAAATCAACTGCAGGTGTTATGGTTGCAGTTATAGTCAGATTATTGGTATCGTATGTGATTTCAGATATATACCCTACTGTAATACCCTGATGAAATCTTTCTGAGATATGTGAAGTAACCACCTTGTCACCTACTGAAATTTTTGCATCCTTGTCAATATTTTTAACGACAAGCACACCATCCTGATACGTATTAAGATTACCCTCCACTGTGCATAATGCATTTGAAGGCATTATCTTGGCGCTGATATTGGAATTATCGTCTATCACTGCTCTGACCTTCGAATAATCATCATAGCATTCTATGATTATGCCTGCCAGTCCGTCATGACACATAACATTTGCACCGACAAACATTCCGTCATCAGTACCCTTGTCAATATAAAAGATTGAGAACCATGAGGTGGAATCCTTGGCAAATACATGAGCTGCGGTTTTATTGTAATCCGGATATGACTCATCCAGATCATAAAGTGCACGAAGCTCTTCAAGCTCTGCCATCTTGTTCTGGTATATGGTTATCTGCTCCTTATACTCATCTATCTCTTTTTGAAGCTCTTCATTTTCTTTATTTAAAGCTTCTATTTCTTTTAAATTTTCGAGCTTTGAATCAGTCCAGATTCCTATCTTATTGATTCCCTGCTGGATAGGCGAAACAACCATATTGGTATATCTTTTTATAAATGCAATCTTATCTCCCGCAAAAAAAGAAATAATCATAAATGCAACACAGATTATCGTAAGTGCCAGAAGCAGGTATTTAGGACTTATATCTTTCTTTCTATCATATCTCATCAGATAATTCCTCTTTCAGCCAGACTTATATAACAATCATTTCCGACAATTATATGGTCTGATAAATTGATATCCATAATTTGGGCAGCTTCTTTTATTTTTATTGTAGCTGCTATATCCGAATTACTCGGTTCAGGCAAGCCTGAAGGATGATTATGTACTATAATAAAATTAACAGCCTCATATTTTAAAGCTTCTATAAATATTTCTCTGGGCGATATCGAAGATGAACTTACCGTACCTTCTGAAAGCATAATCTCTTTAATTAACATATGAGAATTGGAAAAAAGCATTAGATAAACTCTTTCTTTGGTAAGATACTTGCATTTTTCCATATAATACGCCGCAATAGCATCAGGATTGCTGAAACATATGTCTTTTTTAAGTCTGGACTCATTAATTCGTTTGCTTAGTTCGGTTACAGCCAAAAGCTGCGTAGCTTTTGTATCCCCTACACCTTTTATACCGAGAAAATCTTCCCTTCGCATAAAAAACAGTCCGTTCAGCCCTTTATGAACATCATGTCTGTTAAGAATTTTGTTTGCCAGATCAATAGAGCTTTCCTCTTTTGTACCTGTTCTCAAAATAACTGCCAGAAGTTCAGCATCGGTAAGCGTATCAATTCCGTAAACAATTGCCTTTTCATAAGGTCTTTCACAGCTTGCGATATCTTTAATTAAATTACTCATTTTGTCATCTCCCTTTCACCTCTCCGGAGTGCATAGAGATAACAATTCTCAATCTATTATTTTAACACAAAACAAGCCCTTTTTCCATCATTTTTTGAAGTGACATCATAATTCCAAACTTAGCATGAGGATAGGTAAGACCACCCTGAAAATACACCGCATAAGGTTCCTTCATAGGAGCATCGGCACTAAGCTCAATGGATGCACCTGATACAAATGCTCCGGCAGCCATAATTACCTGACTGTCATACCCCGGCATATCCCACGGAACAGGTGTGACAAAGCTATCTACCGGCGCAGCAGCCTGTATACCCTCACAAAATGCCTGTATAAGTTCAGGCTTACCGAATTCTATAGCCTGGATTATATCATATCTTTCCTCTGTTGCATCCGGAACAGCCTTAAAACCAAGCTTTTCATATACATTTGCAGCAAATACAGCTCCCTTTAATGCAGATGCGGTAACTGTAGGTGCCATAAATATACCCTGTGCGATACTTCTTGTAACTCCAAGTGAAGCTCCGACTTCCTTTCCAAGCCCGGGACTTGTTAATCTGTATGCACAGTTTTCAATACATTCCTTTGTTCCACAGATATATCCACCAATCGGAGCAAGTCCGCCACCCGGATTCTTAATCAATGAACCGACAACCATATCCGCACCAACCTCGGAGGGCTCAATTATTTCAACAAATTCACCGTAGCAATTATCAACCATACATATAACATCCGGTTTAATGTTCTTGATAAAGCTTATAATATCACCTATTTCAGCAACAGAAAGTGTATGTCTTGTATCATAGCCCTTTGAACGCTGAATTTCTATCAATTTGGTATGTTCATTTATACTGTTTCTAATATTATCATAATCAAAGCTTCCATCAGGAAGTAAATCAACCTGTTTATAAGTAATCCCAAACTCTGCCAAGGAGCCCTTAGACTCTCTTACACCTATTACACCCTCAAGCGTATCGTAAACCTTACCACAAGGTGAAAGAATTTCATCTCCAGGTCTTAAATTACCGGACAAAGCAATGGTTAATGCATGTGTTCCACAGGTAATCTGCTGTCTTACAAGGGCATCCTCGGTTTTAAAGATATGAGCATAAACCTCTTCGATTGCATCCCTTCCAATATCATTATACCCATATCCTGTTGTTCCATTTAAATGAGCTTCGGCAAATTTAGCCTCCTGCATGGCTTTAATAACCTTAATCTGATTTTGCTCGGCTGTTTTATCTATTCTTTCAAATCTGTCTTTAAGCGATAACTCTATTTCACTGCAAAAGTCATAAACCCTTTCATTGATGCCGAGCTCAAGGTAGTATTTTTTTAAATCACTTAAATTTTTATCACTTTGATTATTGTTCATTTTTCACTCCAAATTTATAATTTTTAAAAAATAGTTTACATAATGTTTTTATCGTTAATTCTTCTGATAAATATAATAAAATAATTATCTTTTATATTAATTTTATAAAATAATATTTTTATCTTTTAAAACACTTAACATATACTCAAGGCACTTTTCATCAGTATCATAAACATCCTTATCAACCCATGTAACATCTTTTTCACGTCTGAACCATGTAAGCTGCCTTTTGGCAAAATGTCTTGTATCTCTCTTTAATATATAAACCGCCTCATCAAGACTTATCTCTCCCATCAGATAAGAATAAATCTCTTTGTATCCGAGTCCCTGCATCGATACCATATCCGCGGTAAGCTTATACTTATCTATAAGGTTTTTTACCTCGTCGACAAGCCCTTGTTCAAGCATAATATCAACTCTTTTTTCAATCCTTTGATAAAGCTTTGCCCTTTCACAATTAAGGACAAAATAAGCAAAATTATACGGTGAGCTTTTTGCCCGCTCCAACTCATTATGTTCGGATATTTTTTCACCTGTCTGGTGATAATATTCAAGAGCCCTTATAACCTTTTTAGCATTATTAAAATGTATATCCTCGGCTGATTTTTCATCAATTTCCTTTAGCATATCATGAAGATATACCGCTCCCTTTTCCTCCAAAAGCTTTTCTAAAGAACTTCTGTAACCATCATCTTCATTTTCCTTAAAGTCAATATCATATAAAACTGCCTGAATATAAAAACCGGTTCCACCTGTTATTATCGGGATATGTCCCCGGTCCAATATTTCTTTTATAGCTTTATTTGCCATATTCTTAAACAAAACAACATTGAAATCTTCGTTAGGGTTTAACACGTCAATCAGATGATGTGGTACTCCCTGCATCTCCTTTTGTGTGATTTTTGCCGACCCTATATCCATATATTTATATACCTGAATAGAGTCAGCTGAGATAATCTCCCCTTTTACTGCCTTTGCTAATTTAATTGATAAATCCGTCTTTCCTACTGCGGTAGGACCGGTTAAAATTATCAAACTGTCTTTCATAATAACTCCATAAAAATATAAAATGTGTCAACGGATATTTCCGTTGACACAACACATTGTACAACATTTACAGGTATTTTACAACCTCGTCAATAATAGGCTTCATATGTTCATCATCAAGTCCAAAATCCATCTCTTTAAAACTCCATGCAGCTCGACCGATTCCGTACTTTACGAAAACTGAGTTTATATCCTTAAACCATTTTAAGGTACTCTCTGTGTCTGCAAGATTAATAACTCCGTATTCACCACAATAAAGGGCCACATTTCTTTCCTCTGCAATCTTTATAGCTTCAGCAAATAGCTCTTCAAACAATGAAACATCTGCATTTTCCGTTTTAAGGAAGTCGTATATTGACAGACTGCTTGATGCTATCTTGGCATGCTCTTTCTTATAGTTTTCAACCGTATCAGGATAATTAAGCCTTAAATCCGATGGCATATCCGGTATCCAGTAAGCCCCCTGATGTGTAAATATAAGAGGCTCATAGCAGTGAAAATTATATACAATTTTATCATCATAAGGCATAGCAATATCTTTTATCGCTTCGATACTGTTATTCCAATAGCCACCTACCAAAATGTAAACATCAGGACAGATTGCTCTTATTCTCTTAATGCAATTTAAAGCAATCTCATTCCACTTATCCGAAAATGCCTTATCGGTTACTTCATTTAAGAGTTCAAATGCAACTCTTTTATGATACTTACCAAAGTTACCGGCAAGCATCTCCCACAGCTTATAAAAATGCTCCTGAAGCTCATCACTTTCAAAAAAGCCTTCTTCATTTTCTCCGTTATCAAAGGAAAAGCCTAATGTCTTATGCACATCCAAAATCATATTTAAACCATATTTTTCACACAAATCTATGGCATTTTGTATATAAGCGATACCTGAATCAAGGTAGTTTCCTTCCTCATCCTCAACCAAGTTATAATCAATAGGGATTCTTACATGATCAAGTCCCCAATCCGAAACCTTTTTAAAGTCCTTCTCGGTTATAAAATTATCAAATCTATCCTTTGAATAATCACACTGTGAAAACCAACCGCCAAAATTAACTCCCTTTTCATAGCCTGCAAATTTTTTCATAGTAACCTCCTAAGTTTAAATTATTTTACTTATAATATAATAATTAATTAGCAGATTATATCAATTTTATGACTTTTATACAATTCTCTTGAACTTTTTATCGAGCTCGGTCTGGCTCATTGAAATTATAGTAGGTCTTCCATGAGGACAGGTATATGGGTTTTCAAGCTCGAGCAGCTCATCAATTAACGCATCAGCCTCCTGAAAAGTAATAGGTGTATTGCCCTTGATTGCTGCCTTACAAGCCATGGTAGCAAGCTTGCTTACAAAAACATCATTGGACATATATCCTGCATTATTAATGAGTGAGCCGACAAACTCCATAAACATTTCTCTTCCGTGAAGTCCGAAAAGATTCGACGGAACAGCATTTATCTTAAACTCATTTCCACCAAACTCAACTATGTCATAACCTATCTTCATAAACAAGTCATAGTTATCAAGTATGGCCTGTCTTTCTGCATATGTAACTGTAATTACCATCGGCGGCATAAGCTGCTGTGATAAAACCTGCTTGGTATTTAGATTATGTATAAGTCTTTCATAATTGACCTTCTCATGTGCAGCATGTTGATCCATTATATAAAGCTTATCTTCATATTCCATAAGCCAGTAAGTTCCAAATACCTGACCGATAAGCCTATGCTTAGCTCTTGCCTGTTTACTAATAAAATCATCATTTTCAAATGCCATCTGCTCCGGCCGTTTAGGCATTTTATTGCTGTCATAGGTTTCAAAGGCTTTAGCACGTCTTTCATCAGCCTGAATATCTTCCATAGCCTTTGAAGATATATTACCCTGCTCTGATTTACCTTGTCCGGTTGCCTGATAAGCTACACCCTTATCATTTAACATATTATATATTGGCTCATCCGGTTCAGCTTCTTTCAGAGAATTAAGGATATTATAGGATGAACCATAATTTTTAACCTTATCAACCGGTGATGGCTTAATAGTATCAGAAACAGCACCTGCACGTTTTTCTTCAAAAGGTTCAACCGGCTTTGGAGCGTTTTTATCAATATCAGCTCCTGCACCAAGCACCTTATCACGCTTTTTTTCGTTCTCATTATAATTAGTCTTCGGAATCAGATCTGTCTGCAAAAGAGCTTCACGGACTGATTTTGTAATAACCTCAAAAAGCTCTCTTTCATTATCATATTTGAATTCCATCTTGGTCGGATGAACATTTACATCTATCTTATCCTTTGGGAGCTCAATGTAAATAACCGTAAACGGAAATCTGTGCTGCATAACAAAGGTTTTATAGCCTTCTTCTATGGCACGATTTATAATATTACTCTTAATATATCTGTTATTAATAAAATAGTTTTCAAAGCCTCTGTTTCCGCGTGAAATAAACGGTTTTCCAACATAGCCGCTTATTTTAATATTGTCTCCGTCATAATTTATCGGCATAAGATTATTACTTATATCCCGACCGAAAAGCTGGTAAATATTATCCTTTATATTACCATTTCCCGATGTGGAAATGTTAGTTTTACCGTTAGTTATAAATTTAAAGGATATTTCAGGATGGCTTAGAGCAAGCTTTAATACCAGATCATTAATATATGAGCCCTCTGTCATAGCTGTTTTCAAGAATTTTTTTCTGGCAGGTGTATTAAAAAACAGATTTCTGACAACTATTGTTGTTCCATCAGGGACACCTACCTCCTTATATTCAACCTCTACTCCACCATGGATAACATATTTAATTCCTGTAAGAGAATCGGAGGTCTTGGTAATCATCTCTGTCTGTGCAACTGCAGCTATGGTCGATAAAGCCTCTCCTCTAAAACCAAGAGATGAAATACGCGATAAATCATCCTCATTTTCAATTTTGCTGGTTGCATGTCTCATATATGCGGTTCTTACCTCTTCTTTAGGTATACCGCAGCCATTGTCGGTTACCCTTATAAAGGAAGTACCGCCATCCTTTATCTCAACCGTAATATCTTTTGCACCGGCATCAATGGAATTTTCCAAAAGCTCCTTTACAACAGATGATGGACGTTCAATAACCTCACCTGCCGCAATTTTATCAACTACATTTTTGTCAAGAAGTCTTATCATGATAAAATTTTCCTTTCATTGAACCGTCAAACATTCACTTTATTATTTCTGCTCTGCTTTTCGGTTCAGGTATTTATTTTATCCCCGCAATTTTTTCTGTAAATCCTGTAGACAAAGCATGGCATTTATAGGTGTTAGATTATTTAAATCCATAGCTTTTATCTCATCAATAACCTCTGCTTCGGCATTAACACTAAAAAGTGACATCTGCTCGTAAGCTTCATTTTTTGACTTGTTTTTAAGATTATCATAGCTTCCTTCTACATCTATATTTTTAACCTGATTGGCTATATCCGAAGCTATGAGCTGATTACATATCTCTCCTGCACGCTTAAGAACCATATCCGGTACACCGGCAAGTCTTGCAACCTGAATACCGTAGCTTCTGTCAGCACCGCCCTTTATGATTTTACGCAAGAATACTATATCATCGCCCTTTTCCTTAATAGCTATACAATAATTATTTACAGACGAAAGCTTGCCCTCAAGCTCGGTGAGTTCATGATAATGTGTCGCAAATAAGGTTTTTGCACCGAGAAGCTCCGTGTTGGCTATATATTCAACTACAGCCCAGGCTATGCTTAAACCATCAAAGGTTGATGTTCCACGGCCTATCTCGTCAAGAATAAGCAAGCTGTCCTTAGTAGCATTTCTAAGGATATTTGCAACCTCATTCATTTCTATCATAAATGTAGACTGACCGGAAGCAAGGTCATCCGATGCACCGACTCTGGTAAATATCCTGTCAACAATGCCAATATCCGCAGCATCAGCAGGGACAAACGAACCAAGCTGTGCCATAAGTACTATAAGCGCAGTCTGTCTCATATATGTCGATTTACCTGCCATATTTGGTCCTGTAATAATTGATATACGGTTGTCCTCATTATCAAGATATGTATCATTTGAAACAAACATATCATTTCCTAAAACCTTTTCAACCACAGGATGTCTTCCGTTTTCAATATCTATTATACCTTTGTCATTTAGAGACGGTCTGACATAATTATTCTTCTCCGCTACATAGGAAAGAGATGCAAATGCATCTATTTCGGCTATATAATGTGCAGTTTTCTGAACCCTTGTTATAGCCTCACCTATTTTATCACGAAGCGCTACATATGTTTCATACTCTAAAGCAAAAAGCTTATCCTCTGCGCCAAGTATTGTATTTGATAAATCATCGAGTTTATCCGTTGTATATCTTTCAGCATTTGTTAAGGTCTGTTTTCTGATAAAGTATTCAGGTACCATATTTTTAAAGGAATTGGTAACTTCAAAATAATAGCCGAACACCTTATTATATTTAATTCTCAGGTTCTTAATTCCCGTAGCCTCACGCTCTGCATCCTCAAGCTCTGCGAGCCAGTTTTTGCATTCGCTTTTTGCAACCTTAAGTCTGTCAATCTCTTCCATATAACCGGATTTAAAGATTCCGCCCTCTTTTATGGCTATAGGAGGCTCTTCAACTATGGCAGCATCAAGAAGCTCATAAAGGTCAGTAAGCTCGTCCAAATCACCATAGATTTCATTAAATACGTCGCAATCAAGTTCTTTTAAAAGATGCTTTATATCCGGCAGATAAATAATTGAATTTTTAAAAGCAAGCATATCTCTCGGATTGGCAGTCTTAAGAGAAATCCTTGTCATAAGTCTTTCCAGATCATAGATAGAATTAAGATATTCTCTCAATTCCTCTCTTGTAATAAGAGAATTATTGAGTGCTTCTATAGCATCAAAACGTCTTTCTATCAAACTTATATCTACCAAAGGCTGTTCTATAAACTCTCTAAGCTTACGGGCACCCATAGCCGTTTTTGTCTTATCCAAAACCCAAAGCAAAGAACCCTTCTTTTGTTTATCGCGAAGCGTCTCTGTTAGCTCAAGATTTCTTCTTGTCGAAGAATCAATAATCATGTATGAATCAACAGAATAAAGCTCGATATGATTAATATGCTTAAGTGAACTCATCTGAGTATCATATAGATAAAAAAGCATGGCACCGGAGGAAACCACAAGCTCCGGAAAATCATTTAAGCCAAGCCCCGATATAGATGATATATTGAAATGTCTCTTTAAATTATCTTCACAGGAATCATAATTAAAATAATGCTCCGGAGCCTCTGATACCGCTATGTTTAACTTATCAACAGTTAAGCTTATATCAATTCCCGAGCTTAAAAAGGTATCCTGATAAATTATTTCCGAAGGCTGATATTTATTGATTTCATCAATTACTTTTTCAGCAGTCGATATAGTGCATGTCTTAAATACACCTGTAGATAAATCAGCGACAGATATACCATACTTAAAATTATGATATGATATACACATAAGATAATTATTCTTTGTTTCATCAAGGGTTTCCTGCGACATATTGGTACCCGGAGTAACTATACGGATAACCTCTCGTTTGACAAGCCCTTTGGCAAGCTTCGGATCCTCAACCTGCTCACCGATTGCCACCTTATATCCCTTTTCAATAAGGCGGTTTATATATATATCCGCTGCATGATGAGGCACACCACACATAGGTGCACGCTCCTCCAAGCCGCAGTCCTTACCGGTCAGAGTAAGTTCAAGCTCTTTAGATGCAAGAAGCGCATCATCAAAAAACATCTCATAAAAATCGCCCAATCTGTAAAACAATATACAATCCTTGTATTGCTCTTTAGTTGCTAAATATTGCTCCATCATAGGAGAAAGCTTTGCCACAATCTAGTCCTCCTTTGTTCCCATAAAGTAAAAACCCTTGCATTCATCAAGTCTTACATTTACAAATTCACCTATTAACTCCGCATTTCCTTTAAAATGTACCGTCAGGCTTTCCTCTGTCTTTCCGGAAACAAGGCTTTTATCCTGCCCGTTTATTTCTTCTACGAGTACCTCTTTTATCTGTCCCTCGTACCTTTTAATATTATTATTTTCACTTACTGCCTTAAGAAGTCTCGGAAACCTCTCTTTAATTACATCCTCAGGCACCTGATTATCATAATCTGCAGCCGGAGTTCCTGTTCGCTTTGAATATATAAAGGTATAGGCCTGATCATAACCGACCTTTTTTACAACATCCAGTGTGTCCTGAAAATCCTCTTCTGTTTCACCCGGAAAACCGACAATTATATCCGTTGTGAGGGATATATCCGGCATAGCCTTCTTTATCTTATCAACAAGATTAAGATAGCTTTCCTTCGTATACCTTCTGTTCATCCTTTTCAAAATCTCTGTCGAACCGGATTGAACAGGCAGATGCAAATGCTTGCATATCTTATCCTCCCGTGCCATAACGCTAATAAGCTCGACAGAGAGGTCCTTTGGATGACTGGTCATAAAACGAACTCTTTTAATTCCGTCAATCTTACATACCCTTTCAAGTAATTCGGGAAAGCTTATGCCGCCGTCATAGGAATTAACATTCTGTCCCAAAAGCATAATTTCCTTTACTCCGACTCTCGCCAATGCCTCAACCTCAGCAAGTATCTCTTCAGGCTTTCTGCTCTTTTCCCTGCCTCTTACATAAGGAACGATGCAGTATGTACAAAAATTGTTACATCCAAACATAATATTTACGCCGGATTTAAAGTTATATTTTCTCTTTTGAGGAAGAGCCTCGACTATCTCATCACTCTTTTCAAGAACCTCTATAACTGATTTACCCAAGGTTTTATATGTATATATAAGCTCCGCAAGCTTATATATATTATGGGTTCCGAATACAATATCAACAAACTTATATTTTTGTCTTATATTTTCAATAACATGCGACTCCTGCATCATGCAACCGCAAAGGCAGACTATCATTTCCGGATTTTTCGCCTTAAGATTCTTAAGATGACCGAGATGTCCATACAACTTAAGATTGGCATTTTCCCTAACCGTACAGGTATTATATATTATAAAATCCGCCTTTTCGTCCTCAACCTCTTCATAGCCTATCTCGTCAAGAATTCCTTTAAGCTTTTCAGAATCATGTGCATTCATCTGGCAGCCAAAGGTTACAACGCAATATGTAAGGTTACGTCCAAGCTCTTTTTTTCTTTCAAGCACAAGCTCCTTACAAAGATTTATGAAGTAAAGCTGTCGGTCAGGTTCCATTAAATTTATATCAAGAGTTTTATTATCCATAAAATTATCCTTATCATCCTTAAAAAATACCTTTAAATTATAAGCTAAATCCTTATATATTTCAACATAAAAAACATAAAGACTATTAGATAAAAACAGCCGCAACACAAAGCATTACGACTGTTTTTATAAGATTTTACCTACTCTAAAAGGCAATATCAATTATATTTACTTAAAGAACACTTTCAAGAAATCCTTTTAATCTTTCACTCTTCGGATTATCCAAAACCTCTTTAGGTGTTCCATCTTCCTTTATGCCCTTATCGTCTATAAAGAGCACACGACTTGCAACCTCTCTTGCAAATCCCATCTCATGTGTTACGATAACCATGGTCATACCGCCTTTAGCCAGTTCCTTCATGATATTAAGAACCTCGTTTACCATCTCAGGATCAAGTGCAGATGTAGGTTCATCAAAGAGAATAATATCAGGATTCATGGCAAGCGCCCTGGCGATAGCCACACGCTGCTTTTGACCACCGGAAAGCTGGGATGGATAAGCATCACCCTTATCCGAAAGACCTACTCTTTCCAATAGCTCCTTTGCCTTTTCCTTTGCTTCTTCCTCTGACATAAGATTATGCTTGATAGGTGCAAAGGTTATATTCTTCTCAATAGTCATATTATTGAAAAGATTAAACTGCTGAAATACCATACCCATCTTGGGCAGCACTTCATAAACATCTGTTTTTTTATCGGTAATGCATATATCATCAAAATATATATCACCGCTTGTCGGCTTTTCAAGCAGATTAAGTGTTCTGATAAAGGTACTTTTACCACAGCCTGAAGGTCCTATAACCGCTATAACCTCGCCTTTTTTTATATCAATATTTATATCCTCAAGTACAACCTCATCACCATAGGTTTTATTAAGATGTTCTGTATGTATAATAATATTATCATCTTTCATTTTTCTTAAGACTCCTCTCAAGCTTTGACACCAAGGATGATAGGCCAACTACCAACACAAGATAGATAAATGCAACCAACAAAAGCGGGAACATCGCCTCATAGGTTATACTTCTTATTATCATACCGCCTCGTGTAAGGTCACTTAAGCCTATATAACCGCTTATTGAAGTTTCTTTAAGTAAGGTTATAAACTCATTGGCAAGCGCAGGTAAAACATTTTTTAAAGCCTGTGGCAAAATAATACTAACCATAACGGTAGAATACTTAAGTCCAAGACTGTGCCCTGCTTCAAACTGTCCGACATCTATCGACATGATACCCGATCTTATTATCTCCGCCACATAGGCTGCAGAGTTAAGACCAAAGGCAATTACAGCTACAAGAATCTTGTTGATATTTACGGATGCAAATATAACATAATAGATTATAATAAGCTGAACCATAACAGGGGTTCCTCTTATAACCGTAAGATAAAGCTTTGCAACCAAATCAAGGATTTTCAAGCTTCCTTTTTTATCGTGTGTAACTCTTATAACAGCAAGGATAAAACCTAAAAATATACCTATAAGTCCGGCAAGAATTGTTATAATAAATGTATTTTTTAATCCGTCCAATATATATTGATATCTTTGCTCTTTTATAAAATTGTCATTAAATTTTTCCGAAAATTCATTAAAACTGCATCCTGTCAGTGAAAATGCAGAAACAGCAAATAAAATCATTAATATGATATGTTTTTTAGTTTTATCCGTAAACTGCTTCATCAACTTATCTCCCGTCATAAAACATAAGTTTTTATAATACTTATATTTTACTTATCGTATACAATAATAACCTGTTTTGAAGTAATATAAGTATCTGAGAAATTGATACTCTTTAATCTTTCCTCAGTAACTGTAAAGCCTGCTAATCCGATATCAGCCTTACCTGAACTTACAGCATTGATAATAGCATCAAACTCCATATCCTCAATCTCAAGAACCATACCAAGCTTATCTGCTATAGCATATCCAAGCTCAACATCATATCCCATAATTGTACCACCATCATAATACTCATAAGGTGGGAAATAAGCATTAGTTGCCATAACAAGCTTCTCTCCGTCAGTTACTGTCTGAGTATAATGGAAATCATCCGTCTTATTGATATATGTATCCTCAAGCTTTTGAATTGTTCCATCTGCCTTTAATTCTTCAATAGCCTTATTTACATCGTTTAATAACTCTTCGTTATCCTTAGCTATAACTGCAGCATAATCTTCATCAGTAAATTCCTCATTTAAAATCTTTAAATCAGAATTCTTCTCAACAAAAACCTTAGCAGGCTGCTCGTCAATAATAACAGCATCGATCTTACCCTGCTTTAAAGCTTCAACAGCATCAACACCGGCATTATATCTTATAACCTCGGTACCTTTCTCATCACCCTCATAGTCTGAAGCATAGATATCGCCTGTTGTTCCAAGCTGAACACCGATACGTGCTCCTTCAAGGTCATCAATGGTTTCAATCTTCTTTCTCTTTGAACCACAAGCTACAAGCGAGAACATTGAAATAATACATGCTGCAACCAATAAATACTTAGTCTTTTTAAAGTTCTTCATCTTAAATCTCTCCATTTCTTTTAAAATAAAATACAAACATAGCAATTATATATTATAATAAGAAAAATTTCCACATAAAAATGCCTAAATTATGAAAATGAAAATGTCAATATTAAATGCGACAATTTTTAAAAAAATTAAATTTTGACTATTTTTATGCATTTTACTGTTATTTGAATCGAAACATATGGATAAAAATATAATATCAACTGAATAAATTGAAAACAACATATGCTTAGTATGTTATTGAAACAATTTAGATCACATTGTGAGTGTTAAGACATATTATTAAAATATAGCTGCATACTTTTCAAATCCAATATCGGCTAATTCCTTTCTAAAGACCTCTCCAGCATTTTGATATTTATGTAATGGTCTTGGATAAGAATTAATCCATTCTTGAACTTCCTTAATATACTCATCAGTTTTATCATCAAAACTAATTCCTTTAGGAACTTTCCTACGTATCATTTTATTTGTTACTTCATTCGTTCCTCTTTCGCAGCTTGTATAAGGGTGGCAATAGTAAAGTTCTGTACGATTTCCTTCCTGTATTTTTGACATTTCAAGTTCTTCAGCATAAGAAAACTCTGTTCCATTATCAACAGTAATTGATTTGAAAATTTCAGAAAAGTCCTCTCCTAATTTTTCTTCAAGAATATCAATTTTACTAACAACCTCTGCAGCTGTATGTCTATTTAATAGGAATATTAATTCATCCCTTGTTTTTCTTTCTGTTAGAACAAGAAGACTTTTCTTTGAACTTTTCTTACCTATTACTGTATCCATTTCCCAATGCCCGAACTCTTTTCTATCATTAATGTGTTCCGGACGTTTCTCAATGCTTCTACCTGCCGCAGCTTTTGATTGATTTTTTCTTACCTTTTTATACTTCCTTTTTTTCTTTCCTAAAACTGGTAGATTCTTATTTGTAAGATTGAGAAAAAGACCTTTTTCAATATAGCTATAGAAAGTTGTTTTACATATTGAAACTGTAAATTCTTTTTGCATATTATTTGCAATGATATAACCCAAAACTGCTTCAGGACTATAATCATTTTCCAAAATCATAGTTTCAAGAAAGTTAGCATACTTCAAGTCCTTTCCAATTTTAAGTTCCGGACCCTTTGCTGCTAAATTATAATGATATTTTTCGTCTGCAATATCAGGACTATACCTCATTTCAGTAGTCAAATCAGTATTTAAAGCTTCAAAAACCCCTCTTTTTATTTCTCTATATATTGTTGACCTGTGTACACCAACATAATCAGCAATATATTTAACAGGCTTTCCTTCTTTAAGCAACACTTCAATTTTTACTCTATCTGCAAATGATAAATGCTTAAACTTTTTCCCCATAGTATTATATCCTCCTATTCCATTTAACCCAAATATTGTCAAAGTGGATATTCTTATATAATACTATTTTTTATAATTTTAGACAATCTATTTTTGCGTTTTTAGATAACTGTAAACATTAGATTTTATCAATGATTTCTGATATCTTATTTAATTTGTCTTTTGCAGACAAACCAGCAAACTCTTCAGGATGTTCTTTTTCGTACTGATATTCTGCTTCCATAACAGGTTCAGCTTCTCTAATTAACATTTCAAAATAGTTCCATTCGTCATGTACTATTTTCCCTTCTGAAACTAAATGTTCATACTCAAAGCCACTTTCTACTAATTCTTTTTTTATTCTGTTAAAAAGTTCAGCTTCCTTTCTATTCAGTTCCTCTCCTGATAAATTATCAAATTCTTCCGGATGTTCTTTTTCATATTCAAAAGCACGTACCATCATTTCATCTGTGAGAGCTATCTGATAATCATAGTTTTTCCAATTCCTATCCTGTAACTTCATACTTTTCTTATCTTCTTCATCATCAAGTTTTTCATATATAAGATTATGCTCAATAATATTAAACACATTATATGCTTTTTTAATTTTATCTTCCATAGAAAGACCATCAAATTCACTATGATGAAGTATTCTGTATTCAAGATACTTATCTATCATTTCCCCTCTTTCTTTTTTATCAGAATCATATACATCCCATTTTTCCATTAACATATCCATACCAAGAACCTCCTTATTTATATTTTTTTATTATCCAGATGATGTTTTATAAAGACACTATCCCCCTTCCCTTCAACAAGTCTCGGACTATCGCCTTTTGGAACATCATTATTCCACCTTGAAAACTCATTTATTCTTGAATCATTTTTTAATGTTTCATATGTCTTTTCTATTTTACAACCATCTACTGGATTATCATATTTATTAATCACATCAAGTGCTATATATCTACCCTCTGAAATAAATCTGTTTAATACTCTTGCAATAGCCTTATTTCTGTCTAATTCCAAATAGTGAATATTAACAACATATCCTTTAGCTTTTGCGTCATCAATATACTTTTCAAGCTTACAGGCATCACTTCCGACCTTTGACAGGACAATGTTTTCACCTTTTTCGACAGCCTCATTAAACTGAAATCTTTCAATTATTTGGCTCTCTCTATGAACAATTGAAGCTCCCCATCCATCATTATATTCAGGAATCATTTTTTTAGCTTCATCAGAGTCAATAATCCGTGACTTATAATTATATGAAATTATATTTGAAATTGCCGAAGATTTTCCCGCTCCCGGAAGACCGATTACAATATCAAGGCGATTGCCCTTTTCGACAATGCCATTATAACCCACTTTACCATGTTTGTCAATCGTCACAGATTTTATTTTATCGTTAAGCTGATTAACAATTGATAGGTCAAATTCAACTCTATCCTCCTTATCAATACTTTGTGAGCCATCATCAATAAAGGATTCTGCAAGCCTTATTTCTTTTGTGGATTTTATTTCATTGATATCAACGAATTCTCCTCTATTAAGCTTATCAATTATGTTATACAATTCAAATGAAATTGGTTCATTTGTTAAACAAAGCTTTGGTTTGTCCTCTATGCAGTATTTTTCTTTAAAAATCGATGTTCTCTCTTCCTGTAGCTGTTTTTCTGTTTCTTTTAAATAATCAACAAATATTCCTTGTTTTTGCTCTCTTATAGGGACAATATTCATCTTTATTCCAAATGGTATTATTTTGTGCTTAGATATATAATTACCAAATTTTTCTTCACTTGTAGTTCCCTTATAACTTAAGGCTACATCTATATCAGAAAATCTATTTTCAAAACCTCTACTTCTTCTTCCTACAACAGCGGCATTAAGTATTTCTACATCACCCGGGAAATAATTATCAGCGATTTGACGACATAAATCCATTGCAAAAATCTCAAAATCTTTAGGATATTTGCCATTAATCAAATTAAAACACTTATTTGTTTTTTCTTTAAATTTTTTTATTTTCTCTATATTTTGCGTATTGACAATATTCCTACTCGGATGTATAATACCATTAGAGTCAGGCAGTTGAATGCTTGCGGATGATTGTAGTCCAAGACCATTCAATAATGCTTGGCTTTTTATTTTATTTATGTATAATAAGCTATCATTAATTAAGCTGTTATTAACAAAGTTTATAAAATGATTTCTTCCGTATATACTTGTCAAAAAATTCGAATCTACCTCATTTAATTGATAAACAGCTGTTCCATTTGGTTTAAGACTAATAACTATAGGAAGCATATCGCTATCAAATTCTTCTGTAACGATTATGATACTATCTTGTTTAGTAGTAGAGTCAAAAATCATAACAGGATTATATATTAGTGTTGGTATTTTTTTTATCAAAGAAATATCCAATCCGTGTTTATGAGAATGTTTATCTTTGGATTTTATAGCATCATTAAAATGTTTTACTGTGTAAAAAACAGGTAATTTTTCGCAACCAATCGATTGTAATTCTATCGGAGTTTCATTGCAAATTTTGATATTATCTCTGCTTTCAAAACTTCCATTAAATATACTTTCTATCTGAGCTGCCAGTCTATCCTCATCAATTTTAATTTTTAAATTTTTTATAAATTCATTATCCATAGCAATCCCTCCAATATATTATAAAGTTGAACTTTACTGTGCTTACTTAGATATTGACAATGTTTTTCTTATAATTTATAATTTCACTGAAACCAGAAAACGTTATAGTGCTTAAGGAGGATAGGACTCCAAGACCACTATAACGTTTTTTATTTTTTTATTTTGTTTTAAATTGATACCTTTAGTTGTTTTTATAATATTGCACTCGTTTTTTCATTTTTCCGAATTTCATCCTGATGTTGTATTTCGTTTTGTTCAATATCCTCCTCATAAACATCATCCACCTCATTTTCTTTTACCTCTTCATCCAAGCCAAGCTCATGTTCAAGCTCCTTAGCCCTTGTCAATTTATCATTTAACTCTTGTTCCTTTGAAAAAGGCTTTTCAACTTCTATTTTTGCTAATTCAAGGTCATTTTTCAATTCTGCTAATCGATGTTCACAGTTATCTACTTTTTCTTGTATTCGCTTAATTTCATTATCAAGTCTTACAATATTTCCAAGTTCAGACCTTCCAAGTTCAACATAATGTTTTGTTGCTCCCTTTAATATAGCTTTATAAGGAAGTTTATCAGAGTCATTAACGCCAAAAGAAAAAGGCTCATAACTAATATATAGTTCAAAGCCTCGGTAAGTACCTATCATAAATTCCACATTTGGTGTTTTATTTTCTCTTACAACTTTAAGAAGCTTCTCTCCAGCTTCTTTTGAATCCATATATACGTTTTTACCTATATATAATCCGGAAAATTCACCCATATTCTGTTTGTTAGCTATTTCCAAATCATACTTAAGATACTTAAGTCTACATTCAGTTAATTCAATATCTTTCGGCAAGGTACGTTCAATCTTATTTTTTAGGTTTCTTATGTTCTCGAGATAATTACTCTGTAGCATTTTAAGCTTAGCGATGTCCATATCAAGTTCCATTTTTTCCTTAATATGCGGATTACCTGTAGCTAAAGCCTTTATTTCCGCATAAGAAAGAGCTGTTTCGTCTATATCATCTGCGACACGAACCGGAGATTTACTTGTCATAATCTGACTAATGAATTTCTGTTTATTTTCAATAATCTGCCATGAATATGCGTCAAACGTTCCTTTTGTTATATATCTGTAAATATGCACATTATCAAACATATTTCCTTGTCTTATAATTCTTCCCTCTTGCTGCTCAATATCTGACGGTTTCCACGGTACATCAAGATGATGTAATGCTATAAGCCTATTTTGAACGTTAGTTCCAGCTCCAAGTTTAGATGTGGAACCAAGAAGAAATCTTACACTTCCTTTATTTACCTTTTCAAATAATTCAGACTTCTTAAGTTCTGTATTTGCGTCATGTATAAATGCTATTTCACTCTCAGGGACACCATTTTGTATTAATTTGTTCTTAATATCCAAATATGCATTTGAAAATTCATCCTTATCATAATTTTTCGAATTATCTCCTGATGGAGTACTTATATCAGAAAAGATAAGCTGTGTAGCTTTTTCCTCATCGTAATCTCTATAAATGTTCATAGCTTTTTTAACCAATGTGTTTATTTTGGAATCATCATAATCAGGCAATGTCGGGCTAACTATCCTCTGATCCAGAGCAAGTTTACGACCATCCGATGTGATTTTTAACATATTATCATCTTTAGGATTAACATTTCCTCCACGTATTGCTTCAGCTCTTTCTGATAGCTTCTCAAGCAAAGTCTTTTGAAATTCACTTGCTTCAATCTCAACATTATGATAGTTTGCTTCCGGTACGTCTAAATTAAGCATGTCAGATGTCTTAACATCAGCAAATTCCTTAAATAAAGTCATAAGTTCAGGAAGATTGAAGAATTTTGCAAATCTTGTTTTTGTTTGGAATCCTGAACCTTCTGGTTTTAGTTCCATAGATGTAACAGTTGAACCGAATGTACTTGCCCAGGAATCAAAATCTTCTATTCCACGTTCTTTAAGAATTGACGGGCTTAAATACCTTTGTAAAGTATACATTTCAACCATACTGTTTGATATAGGTGTACCCGTTGCAAATATAATTCCCTTTTCATCCGTCATATCATTTATATATTTAGTTTTCATATACATATCAAAACTTTTTTGAGCATTAGTAGTCTGTATGCCACCCACTCTTGTCATTTTTGTATATGTATATAAGTTTTTATAGTAATGAGCTTCATCAACGTATAACCTATCAACACCAAGCTGCTCAAAGAAAACAACATTATCTTGTTTTTTATTCACCTCATTTTGAAGCTTTTCCAACCGTGTCTTTAATGTTTTCTTTGCCTTTTCAAGCTTTTTCACAGACATTTCCTGTCCCTTTTCCAAACTCGCAAAACGAGAACGCCTTGAATTATTTATATTTGTAATCGCTTCCTCAAGCATTTCAATCTCTTGATTTATGTATTCTTCCTGTTTTTCAAATGATAATGGTATTTTTTCAAATTGTGAGTGTCCTATAATAACAGCATCATAATTACCCATTGCAATTCTTGAACAAAACTTTTTTCTGTTTCCCGGTTCAAAATCTGTTTTATTTGCAACAAGAATCTTTGCCGTAGGATATAATCGCATAAATTCAGATGCCCATTGTAATGTTAAATGATTCGGGACTACAAACATAGGTTTATTACTTAATCCAAGTCTTTTACTTTCCATTGCACCTGCAATCATTTCAAAAGTTTTTCCTGCACCAACAACATGAGCAAGCAAGGTATTTCCACCAAATACAATCCTTGCAACAGCATTTAACTGATGGTCTTTAAGTTTTATATCCGTATTAGAACCAGGCAGCGTCAAAAAACTACCATCATATTCCCTGTTTCTTACAGTATTAAATGTATTGTTATAAAGTTCCTCCAATTCAGCAGCTCTTCGAGGATCCGACCATATCCATTCCTCAAACTTGTTTTTTAAAGATTCCTGTTTGCTTTGAGCAAGCAACGTTTTTTCTTTATCCGTGACTCTTTTTTCTGTTCCTATCGGTGTTTCAATGATTTTTGTCACCTTAACGTCTTTCAAGTTTAATGAAGCTTCAAGTATTTCAAAAGCACTCTTATCGTCAGTTCCATATGTTGAAGATACCAAAGTTGAGTGAAAAATGTTCTTGTTAGATATGTAATATTCATTATTAAAAGGTATATATGTAATTTTAATGGAATCTTTAAAATAATTAGGTGTTTCAAACACTTCTTCCATAAACTGCTGGTAATACTCAAGAGGAATCCATGTGGAGCCCAATCGAAGACTTATGTCCTTAGCCAAAATACGTTCTGGCATAGCCTTTTCAAGTGCTTCAACATTTCTTTGATACTTTGTATCAGATTCTGAAGCTATTTTTGCAGTATCAAGTTTCTTTCTTATGTTACCGGACAAATACTCATCAGCTGTCTGATATTCGTCAGTATTCGGGACATTATAAATCAAATTCATATTTATTAACTCGTTAATAACTGAATCATTGTCTTTATTCGTGAGCGACGAAATATAATTAATGTCCACAAATCCCTTTTCTGCCCTTGATAACGTTAAAGCGTCTTCTATTGAATCGCAGCTTGTTACAGGCAAAATAGGCTGAACAGTTCTATGAAAGAAAATATCTGCTTTAGAATACTTATTATCACCTATCGGATTTTCAATAGCAAAAAGGCAATATTTTCCACCATCAGCCTCTAATATTCTTTGATTCTTTTTACTATTTATATATCCATACTTTTTTACAAATACATCATATTTACTATTTAGTTCACCACGAAGTTTAACCAACGCAGCTTCTATTTCATCATTTGGTAATTGTAACTGAGTATTAATAAGTTTCTTTTGAATCTGCCGCATTTCAACAAGCATTTTTAATCTGTTATAATCTGCCTGACTTAAGCCGGTTACACGTTTCATAACGTTTGCTTGTCTATAATAAATCACGTCATCAATAATTCCATATGTAAGATTATCAATATCCGGAGATGCAGGTATTTCATCAAGTACATCTTCTTCAACAGAAACAATTTTATTAATACTCTTTTCAAATTGCCCGTTAATATTAACAATGGCTTCATCAAGGCATTCTTCAAGACTTATATCCTCTTTAGGCTCAACAGTAAGAATATGTCTTCCATATTGTCCCGTTGTTTCCTTATAATCACCCAAAACCATTTCAGGATGATTTATAAAATATTGATTTATGTTGTATTCATATTCATAATTATCTGTTTTTGCTGCAAAAACAAATTCCTCATCTAATTCTGTTGTTGGTACAGGTCTTTTTTTAAGAAAAACTATATCGGATACAACATCTGTTCCGGCGTTTCCTTTAAATGCAGTATTTGGAAGTCTTATTGCACCAAGAAACTCTGCCCTTTCAGATATATATTGTCTAAAGTCAGGATTTTCAGAATCCATAGTGTATGATGAGGTAATAAACGCTAATAATCCTCCCTCATGAACGTTCTCAAGAGCTTTAGCAAAAAAATAATTATGAATAGAAAAACTCCAATCAGGATGATTTGCGTCAAAAATCTTAAAATTGCCAAAAGGTACATTTCCTATTGCAACATCATATTTCTTCTTCAAATCTGTTTTTTCAAAGCCTTTGACATATATATCAGACTCCGGGTACAGATACTTTGCAATTTTACCGGATATATCATCAAGCTCCACTCCGGTAAACGTGGCATTTATATTATCAGGCACAGAACCTATAAAATTGCCTATACCACATGCAGGTTCAAGTATATCCCCCTCATTAAATCCCATATTGTAAAGTGCTTTATACATAGCATTTATAACAACAGGAGAAGTATAAAATGCTGTCATTGTAGATTCTCTTGCAGCTGCATATTCCGAATCAGATAATAATTCCTGTAGTTCGACATATTCACTATGCCAATTATCTTTTCTTGTATCAAAGGCATCAGATAAACCGCCCCATCCTACATATTTTGCTAAAACGTTTTTTTCGGCTTCTGTCGGTTGTCTATTTTCAACTTCAAGCTCATTTATAAGCTTAATCGCATTAACATTATCTCTAAATCTTATTCTCGGAGAAAACGTACTTGTTAACTCGTCCGATTTAATCTTATAATTTTTTAGAACAACATTTTTTGATATATCATTTTCCAAATAATTTTTTGATTCTTCAATATTATCTTCAACAATATCCTCATTTACATTATCATCTACTGTTGGTTCAATCGTAAAATGATTATTTCGTATCAAAGAAGCAACCATTTCAAAAAATTCGTATGGTTCATATGATATACTTGCAGCTTCACCATACATACCGAACTTAAACATATTTCTTGAAATTTCAATACCTTCGTACTTTTCGTCAAAACCCGAATTATCTGAGTTTCTATTATATTTATATGTTGCCTTAATCATTAGTCCATCATATGTATTTCTTGAAATATGTGCCGAATCCTTACTATTTAAATAATCAGAAAAAAATAAGGCCAAATCTTTGTCAGATTTATCCTTATTTTTATTAAATATTTCAACTAATTCTTTACTGCTTTCTATTCCAAAAACCGGATACTTGCTAAATATACTGTCGATTTCATCCTGTGATATAGGTTTTTTCGCCTTATCTTCAAAATCCTCCCACTCATTTAACACATCATTATATTTTACCAACGCCTTTTCATCGAAAAAGGAACCTTTTTCTATTATTCTGTTTATTATTCTTGCAACATTACTCCAATTTAACTTTATAACCCTGGTATCATTATCACTAAGAATAATCTTTCTAATAACTATCCCCTTTGCGTCATAAGTTACATCAAGATTATCTGAACCGGGACCACTATGCCCGCCTGTTCCATATTCATTCTTTAAAAAATCAGCGGCAGCCGTAATATTCCTATCATAAGCATATTTTTGAGTGAAATATCTGTATATTCTGAATTTTCCATCACTATATCCGCTTCCTGTACATAACACCCTATTTGTAACATCATCCGGAATAAATTTATCTTGTATATATTCAATCTCATCCGGGATTATATAATCCGATATTGTTTCATTACGATAAGAATCCAACCTTTCAGTGAGAAAACGTAAATTATGCCATATATACCTCGGCAAACTATCAATTGCTTTGATTTTATCAAGAAGTAGTCTGATTTGCTCATATTCTTTTCC
>CACWQH010000005.1:40268-117080 GCA_902762955.1 uncultured Lachnospiraceae bacterium | reverse complement strand
CTGTTCTGAAACTTTGTTAAAGGATTTTTAAAATCCTCCGAAAATCTTTTTTAAAAGAATCTTCGGGGTTAACATGTTATTAATTTTTCAAAGGTTCATTGCTGTCTTTCTCAGCGACAGCTTTTATAATATATCACAGTGAATTTTGAATGTCAACACCTAATTTTTAAAAATTTGACAAAAAATTTGCTATGCAAAATTAAGTCAAATTTGCATAGCAAAATAATCGATTTTTTATCTCGTTTTTTCCTATGAATCCTATATCTGACTTTCCTCTATTTCAATTCCGAATCCCAAGAGCTTTGATCTCAAATCTTCATATGATATATAAACTACTCCGTTAAAGCCAAGCTCCTTAGCTATGTCAACATTTTCCTCTGTGTCATCAACAAATATACATTCTTCAGGTTTCAAAGCATACTCTTTAAGAAAGAGCTTATACATTTCCGGATCCGGTTTTGTCTTTCCAACCTTAAAGGAAACTATACCACCGTCCATATACTCCATAAATGCCAGGGACTCACCACATTCGTCATATGCTTTCTTAGAATAATTAGAAAGATAATATACATTTAGACCTGATGCCTTTAGCTTTTTTACAAGAGGAATGGCAAAGTCACGTATGGAAAGCATCCCCTCCACACTTGAATACGCTCTGTATAATTCCTCTTCTATCTCCGGATCGAGACTTGCAAATGCCTTTAAGGTCTCCTCCTCTGTAAGCTCACCTCTTTCAAACTGTCCCCAGTAAGGGCTCATTATGGAGGCTTTAAGAATCCTCTTTATCATATCCCCGTCAAACCCTTTAGCAAAAAGGAACTCCTTAAGCCTGTAATCGGCAAGAACACCACCTATATCGAACACAACATTTTTAATTCTTTTTTCTTCATTATATATAGGCATTTCATTTTCAAGAGGTTCACGAACATTTTTCTTCATATCTTCAGTACAAGCACCAAATAATTTAAAATTTTCCCTTGCCTGTTTAAGCGATACGCGATTTGCTCCACCTGCCAAATCTTCATCAAGAACCGGCTCATCCTCCCAAAAGCAAACAGGACATATACCATAGTTTCCTTTTGGTTCTTCTTCAAAGGTATAGTATCCGCAACATGGACATTTAAATTTCATACTGTTCTCCTCAATTCTTCATATATTATAATAATTATATTTTAAAATCTATCTCACCGAGATGAGAAAAATCATTTACAGTTGCAATAACACCCTTATGATTTATCAGATCGTTACGTCTGCTGTCACCGGTTATGGCAATAATATGTCTTATGCCTGCTGCCTCAGCCGCTGTTACTCCTGACTCACTATCCTCAAATACAACTATTTTTTCAGCCGGCATATCAAGCTTTTTCATAGCGGCAAGATAAAGGTCGGGATGTGGCTTTAAAGGAATGTTGCCCATACCTATAACTACATCTTCCCACTTAAACCATCTTTCAAGATTATATCTTTCAAAATAATAATTCATATTTTCAAGATTTGCTGTCGTTGCTATGGTATGCTTTACCTTTGCAAGGCTTAAATAATTAAGAAATTCCTCCAGACCTTTGGCAAGCTTTAAATCAGCCTTTGCCAAAAGGATACGATATATCCTCTCCTTTTCTTCGGAAAACTGATTGACCATATTGTCATTTAATTCATAACCCAGAAAATGTTCAAGAATTTCCTTTGCGGTTCTTCCTATTATATAATTCTTTATTTCTTCACCGGAAACACTTTTACCTGCAAGTTCTTCTATGTAAGTCTTCCAAGCCTCATCATGAAGTTTTCCGTCAAATATACATGTTCCGTTGAAATCAAATATAACAGCAATATCTTTATTCATATAACCCTCTTAAACTACACTTTTTTGCTCACAATAAAAATATATATGATTGTTTAAATCACTCCAAGTGCCTCAATAAGTGACGAAACACATTTTACTTTAATATTTAGCTTCTCCATATTTTTATCATAATTTGACTTAGGAATTATACAGGTATCAAAACCAAGCTTATCTGCTTCTTTCACTCTCTGCATAATATTGGTCACGCCCCTTATCTCTCCGGTAAGACCTATCTCTCCTATTATCATGGTCTTGTCACCCACAGGCTTATTGTTAAGGCTCGAATAAATTGCCGAAGCTATTCCAAGATCGATTGCAGGATCATTTACTCTCATACCTCCTGCTATACTTACATATGCATCATATCCCCAGAGGTCAAGCCCGGCTCTTTTTTCAAGCACAGCCATAATAAGATTAACCCTGTTAAAGTCAACTCCCACAGAGGTACGTCTTGGCATATTAAAATTAGTCTTACATACCAGAGCCTGAAGCTCGATAAGTATGGTTCTTGTACCTTCTATAGAAGAAACAACAACCGAACCCGGCACACCTATAGGTCTTCCGTTTAGCATAACCGAAGACGGATTATCTACTTCAATAAGTCCCGCATCCGTCATATTAAATACACCTATTTCATTGGTAGATCCAAATCTGTTTTTTACACCACGTAAAATTCTAAAGCCATTATTTGAATCTCCCTCAAAATAAAGCACGGAATCCACCATATGCTCCAAGGTTCTCGGACCTGCTACAGTACCTTCCTTTGTTACATGTCCGACTATAAATACCGCAACATTATTTTGCTTGGCAAGCTGCATAAGACGGGAGGTCACCTCTCTTACCTGCGTAACGGTACCCGGTGCGGAACCTATCTCATCAACGAGCATGGTCTGAATCGAATCTATGATTACGACTTCGGGATTGCTCTTTTGAATAGCTGATGAAATGTTATCCATATCATTATCACATAAAAGCATCATATCCTTATCAAACTTGGCGATTCTTCCGGCACGCATCTTTATCTGTGACAATGATTCCTCACCCGAAACATACAGTACCTCTACGTCCTTGTCCACCAGCTTTTTGCACATCTGAAGTAATATGGTGGATTTACCTATACCAGGATCGCCACCAACCAAAACCAGTGAACCTTTAACTATTCCTCCACCAAGTACTCTGTCCAATTCACCTATATCAGTTTTTATTCGACTCTCATCTGCTGTAGTTACCTTTAAAATGCTTGTAGGTGCTACAAGCGTCTTCTTGACAGAAGATGATTTAGCACCTACAGTAATTTTTTCTTCAACAAATGTATTCCATTGCCGGCATCCCGGACACTGGCCTAACCATTTAGCAGATTCATAGCCGCATTCCTTACAGTAAAAAACCTGTTTTTCCTTTGCCACTATATCTACTCCTTTAACAAAATTAATAAGGACTTTTCAGATTACATTTTCTTGATTACATTTTCTTGATTACATTTTCTTGATTACATTTTCTTGATTACATTTTTTCTATCTTAACATTTACCTGTTTACCCGGCTCAAGCTCAACCGAAAGATTAAGCTTTCCACCAAGATTTGTCTTCATCTTTCCTACATATATATTGTCTATATGTATCTTGTAATCCTTTTCAGCCTCAAGCTCAAGAGTTACCTGAGAATCCTCAGTTCCCTCCACATCTAAAACAACCTCTTTGTCTGTTGCCCTGAAATTGTGAACAACGGTTCCCGGAACTGACTCGTATACAAATGTACCGTTTTTTTCAAGCTTTGTTATCTCTCTGAAGGTCTTAATTTTATAGATATCTCCATTGTAATTAAAGCCATCTTTCTTAGTCTTGTCTGCAAGAGCATAATTACCAAAGCTTAATGCACCTGTCTCTTCTTCACGGATTAACTCATCAATTACTGCCATCTTTTCTCCTCCATATGTGTATTATATTATTATCCTGAAACGTATACTTATCTCATCAATAATGCACATCTTAATTATACAATATAAAAGATTTTTTTACCACAAAATAATTATTAATTTTATTTGAAGTTTTTAACTGTAAATGTTACCTTATTCTCTTTCACTCCGATGCTGACCTTATCACCCTGCTTGACATCACCCTTAAGTATTTCCTCTGCAAGCTTATCCTCAATCTCATTTTGGATGGTTCGCTTGATAGGTCTGGCACCAAACTTCTTATCATATCCCTTGTCAAAGATAAAGTTCTTGATGCTGTCACCATAGGTGAGAGTAATATCCATCTGTTTCTTAACCCTGGTTTTTAACTCCTTAAGCATAAGTGCACTTATAGCCTTGATATTATCCTTGGTAAGAGTTCTAAATACAATTATGTCATCGATACGGTTAAGGAATTCCGGTCTGAATATCTGCTTAATCTCATCCATAACACTCTTTTTCATATCCTCATGATTTTTTTCAGCATCATTTCCGCCGCCAAATCCAAGTGTTTTAGGATCAATGATTCTCTGGGCACCGGCATTACTTGTCATGATTATTATTGTATTTTTAAAGTCTACCTTTCTTCCCTGGGAATCGGTTATATGACCGTCATCAAGCACCTGAAGAAGTATGTTAAATACATCAGGATGCGCCTTTTCTATCTCATCAAACAGTATGACCGAATAAGGATTTTTGCGGACATTTTCACTGAGCTGTCCACCCTCATCAAAGCCGACATATCCCGGAGGAGAGCCTATAATCTTTGATACACTGTGTTTTTCCATATATTCGGACATATCAACTCTTATAAGGGATTTTTCATCTCCAAATACAGCTTCCGCAAGAGCCTTTGAGAGTTCAGTTTTACCAACGCCTGTAGGTCCGAGGAATAAAAATGAACCGATAGGTCTCTTCGGATCCTTAAGACCTACTCTTCCTCTTCTGATAGCTTTGGCAACTGCATCAACAGCCTCTTCCTGTGCTACAACTCTCTTATGGAGCGTATCCTCGAGTTTAAGAAGCCTTGAGGATTCTGTTTCGGTAATTTTGCTTACAGGGACTTTAGTCCATACAGAAACTACGTCTGCAATATCGTCACCGGTTATCTCCAGACGTTCTTCTTCCCTGTTATGATTGTCTATCTTTGT
The DNA here is from genome assembly GCA_902762955.1 of uncultured Lachnospiraceae bacterium. Classification (GTDB taxonomy): domain Bacteria; phylum Bacillota; class Clostridia; order Lachnospirales; family Lachnospiraceae; genus Coprococcus_C. The sequence continues at coordinate 112,136 of CACWQH010000005.1, read as the reverse complement.
CTTTTCTATCTTCTTTTTGGTTTTCTCAATATCCTTTTTTACCGAAGATGCTTTTTCAAAATCACCCTCTGTAATAACCTCTTCAAGTTCTTCCTCAAGTTCTTTTAAACGCTCCTCAAGATTTACTGTTGACTTACTCTTTGTATAAAGTCCAAGCTTCTTTCTTGATGAAGCCTCATCTATAAGGTCAATCGCCTTATCAGGAAGAAATCTGTCGTTGATATATCTTACGGAATATTCGGTTGCTGCAGCTATAGCCTCATCGGATATGCTTACACCATGATGCTCTTCGTATTTGTGCTTTAAGCCTGTAAGAATTTCTGTGGTTTCTTCAGCTGTTGGCTCTTCCACATATACAGGTTGAAATCTTCTTTCAAGTGCAGCATCCTTTTCGACATATTTTCTATATTCAGTTCTTGTGGTTGCACCTATAAGCTGAACCTCACCACGTGAAAGTGCAGGCTTTAATATATTGGATGCATCAAGTGCACCCTCAGCACCACCGGCACCGATTATGGTATGAAGCTCATCCACAAAAAGAATAACATCTCCTGCAGCCTTGACCTCATTAATTACCTTTTTTATTCTCTCTTCGAACTCTCCACGATACTTAGAACCCGCTACCATACTTGATAAATCAAGATTCAATATCTTCTTTTCTGCAAGTATCTCCGGAACATTTTCTTCTGCTATAAGCTGCGCCAGTCCCTCAACGATTGCTGTTTTACCTACTCCGGGTTCACCTACGAGACATGGATTATTTTTCATTCTCCTGCAAAGGATCTGCATAACTCTTTCGATCTCAGCATTTCTTCCTATAACAGGATCTACATTTCTTTCTCTCGCTTCCTTTGTCAAATCCTTGCTGTACTGATCCAACGTAGGTGTGGATGATGATGTTTTTTTCTTACCGGAAGGATTTTTAAGCGCAGAATACTCCTTCTTGGCTGCCTGGGGATCCTTACCCATGGAAACCATGATATCCATATATATCTTCTGAATATTTACCGACATGGAATCAAGCAGCTTATATGCTATAGAATCATTTGATTTAATGATTGCAATTATAAGCTGTTCTGTTCCGACTTCACTGCATTTTTGCTTAACCGCTTCTGCCTCCGCAGTCTCCAAAACCTGCTTCAGCTTACCGGAATACTGAGTATCCTTAGTCTTGCCCTGTCCAAAGTCTTTTATCTTATTAAGGTATTCCTTTACAACCTTAACATCTGCACCGTTTTCGGTAAGCACCTTATATGCCGTACCCGACGGATAGGTTATCAGAGCAAATAAAAGATGCTCCGTCCCTATAAATCTATGCTTCATACTGCCTGCTGTCTCAGCAGCTACATCCAATACCTCCTGAGCCTGCAATGTATATCCTAGTTTCATTGTTTACCTCCGTTGTTGCCAAATCTTTCAAACTCCTTAAACATATCAGAAATAATCTGATGCAATTCTTCTGCACTTATCTGCTTACAAACTGCTTCCGCAACCATCATACGCATATTGCAGTTTATAACTTCAAGGTGTTTTGGTTTGGAATCAAGTGATATACACACAACTGCGCCTTTTCGTCTGTCAAGCTTTAAATAACCATCCTCCCTTAAAAGCGCATATGCCTTATTTACGGTATGCATATTCACTCCAAGCTCATCTGCCAACTGCCTGACTGACGGAAGAGACTCACCGTCCTTTATTTCCTCCTGGGCAATTCCCATTATTATTTGATTTCTTAGCTGCATATAAATTGCTTCATCGCTGTTAAAATCAATTTTAATTATCATGCTATATCTCCGTTTCACTGCTCATCTATAGCTTTACCTATGTCATTTCTCATATACTTATTTTCAAAGTCTATCCATTTTGTAGCTTCATATGCATTGGCTCTTGCCTTAAATAAATCCTCACCCTTTGCAGTCACGCCAAGTACACGGCCACCATTAGTTACAATACCTTTGTCAGTAAGCTTTGTACCTGCATGGAATACATAATAACCGTCCTTATCATCAAAGGTATCAAGTCCGCTTATAACAAAGCCCTTATCATAATGTTCAGGATAACCGTCAGAAGCAAGTATTACACATACTGCCGCATTATCCTCAAACTGTAAATCAATCTCATCAAGCTTACCGTCTATGCAGGCCTCCATAACCTCTATTATGTCATTTTTCATTCGAGGTAAAACAACCTGTGCTTCAGGATCACCAAATCTAGCATTATATTCGAGTACCTTTGGTCCATCCTCTGTAAGCATAAGTCCACAGAAAAGAATACCTGTGAAATCTCTTCCTTCAGCCTTCATGGCATCCATAGTCGGCTGATAAATCTTCTCCTTACAGAACTTATCAATATCCTCTGTATAGAAAGGACTTGGTGAAAATGTACCCATACCTCCGGTATTAAGTCCCTTATCACCATCCTTGGCTCTCTTATGATCCTGTGCTGAGGTCATCGGCTTAATATGTGTACCGTCACAGAAGCAAAGCACAGAAACCTCCCTGCCTGTCATAAATTCCTCGATTACAATCTTATCACCGGCTGCCCCGAACTGCTTATCAAGCATAAGAGTCTTAACACCGGCCTTTGCCTCCTCAAGATTGTTACAGATAAGTACACCCTTACCTAAAGCAAGTCCGTCTGCCTTAAGCACGATAGGCATCTTAGCTGTTTCAAGATATGAAAGCGCATCATCTGCATTATCAAAAACCTCATAAGCAGCTGATGGTATATTATACTTTTTCATTAAATCCTTGGAGAATGCCTTTGAGCCTTCTATAATAGCTGCGTTCTTTGCCGGTCCGAATACTCTTAAGCCTGCAGCTGTAAATGCATCCGCAACGCCTGCAACAAGTGGATCATCCGGTCCGATTATCGTTAAATCAATATCCTTTTCCTTTGCAAATGCAACCAACTTATCAGCATCCATAACCGATATGTCAACACACTCCGCAAGCTTTGCAATACCTGCATTTCCCGGTGCTGCATAAAGCTTATCCACAAGCTTACTCTCACTACATTTTACTGCTATGGCATGCTCTCTTCCGCCGCCTCCTACGATAAGTACCTTCATAATCTTACTCCTTCATATCATTTCTATTATTTTAATCATACTGTTTTTTCAATCTTGAAAATATATTATTTATTTTACATTTTCTTAGTAAATACTAACTCCTGTTAGCAATCATATTAATCGCAGCAGGCAAAAGCTTCCACTCTGCCTCCTCCATTATTCTTTGCTGCAATGTCTTAGGAGTATCACCTTCCTTTACCTCAACTGCCTTTTGAAGAATGATAGGACCTGTATCGGTTCCCTTGTCCACATAGTGTACCGTTGCACCCGATACCTTTACACCACGACTAAGAGCCGCCTCATGTACCTTAAGACCATAATATCCTGTTCCGCAAAATGACGGTATAAGAGACGGATGTATATTTATTATTTTATTTTCATATGCGTCTATCATCTTCTCAGGGATAACTACAAGAAATCCTGCAAGGACGATAAGATCCGGATTATATGCATTAACTTTTTCCAAAAGTGCATCATTAAATGCCTCTCTTGAAGGATAGTCCTTTGGTGAAACCACCTGATTATCTATCCCGGCATTTTTTGCTCTTTCCAGTGCATAAACCCCGTAATTATTGCTTATTACACCAACCAGTTCGGTATTGGTGATAGTACCGTTATTAACACTGTCAATGATTGCCTGAAGATTGGTTCCTCCGCCTGATACAAGCACAACAACTCTTAACATAATTCTACTCCCTTTTCTCCTGCCTTAACCTCACCTATAAGGTATGCCTTATCACCGGCAGCCTCGATAGCTTTAATGGTTCCTTCTACATCAGCCTCATTAACAGCTACGACCATGCCTATACCCATGTTATAAGTGTTATACATCATCTTTTCTTCTATATTTCCTTTAGCAGCAAGAAGCTTAAATATAGCAGGTACCTCATAGGAATTCTTATCTATGACTGCTTTAACTCCATCAGGGAGCATCCTTGGAATATTTTCATAAAAGCCACCGCCTGTGATATGACTGCAGCCCTTAACTCTTATTCCGTTATCCTTAATGTTTTTCAGGGCTTTAACATATATTCTTGTAGGCTCGATAAGTGCCTCACCAAGAGTCTTTCCAAGCTCATCATAGTAAGTATCAAGAGACTCCTTAGTCATCTCAAATACTTTTCTGACAAGTGAAAAGCCATTGCTGTGAACACCGCTTGAAGCTATACCGATAAGCTTATCGCCATCCTTTATATCTGCACCTGTTATCAAATCCTTTTTATCAACAACACCTACGGCAAAGCCTGCAAGGTCATACTCATCCTCCGGCATAAGTCCCGGATGTTCAGCGGTTTCGCCGCCTACAAGTGCCGCACCGCTTTGGCAGCAACCCTCTGCAACTCCGCTTACTATGGCAGCTATCTTTTCAGGATAATTTTTACCACATGCGATATAGTCCAGGAAAAATAAAGGCTCTCCTCCGGAGCAAGCTATATCATTTACACACATTGCAACAGCATCTATACCTATGGTGTCATGCTTATCCATAAGAAATGCCAGCTTAACCTTGGTTCCGCATCCATCAGTTCCGGAAAGCAGCACCGGCTCCTCCATATTTTTAATCTTGCTCAAATCAAAAGCACCGGCAAAGCCGCCTATCTCACCTAAGACTTCTTCTCTCATAGTCTTTTTGATGTGCTTTTTCATAAGCTCTACCGACTTATATCCTGCCTCAATATCAACTCCGGCTTTTTTGTAATCCATATGTAAATCCTCCTGAATATTATTGACATATAATTTGAAATAAATTAGCCGACATTATTATAGTCGAAATAGAACAGTTTGTAAAGCATTTGCATACTATATTTTTTATTGATATTTAACTTAAAATATGGTAAATTAACTATAGTGTTTTTTTGCTAAATTACTACATTTTTTGACATTTTTAAGCATTTAATTCCGGGGGTTATTTATGGACAAGAACAAGAAAAGGCTCAATATAGGTTTTTTTACCTGTCATCTTGATAATGATTATGCGTATGAGGTTTGTAAGGGAGTGGACTGTGCTGCCAAGGAGCTTGATGTCAATCTGGTTGTATTTCCGGGCATGTACATGAACGCATCCTACAACGACCCTAAAAACGCACGATTTGATTATCAATATAATTCTATTTTTTACTATGCATCCAAGCATACTCTTGATGCTCTTATCGTATCTATCGGTTCAATCGGAAGCTTTCTTTCCGAAAATGATATGATTGCTTTCTTAAGTAAATTTGATATTCCGATTCTTACAATTGAAATAGAAGTTCCCGGCTATCCGTTTTTATATACAGAAAGCAAAACCGGTATGCGTCAGGCTGTAGAGCATCTTGTAAAGGAGCATGGCAAAACAAAGATAGGCTTTGTCAGCGGCAGAAAGGAAAATGCCGATGCAAGAGAAAGACTTAACACCTATATGGAGGTTCTTAAGGAAAATAATATAGAGGTTGACGAAAAGCGAATTGTTTACGGTAATTTTTCAGAATTTACAGAGGGAATTGTAGGAGAGCTTCTTGACAGAAATCCTGACCTTGAAGCCATTGTGTTTGCAAATGATCAGATGGTTATAGGAGGCTATACTGCAATCAAGGAGCATGGTTTGGAAATAGGAAAGGATATTCTTGTTACAGGCTATGATGATTCTCCTGTTTCGATTGTCTTGGATCCGCCACTTACTACGGTTCATAATAGTGTTATAACCATGGGATACCAGTCTGTCTTTGAAGCCGTAAATCTTATCAATACAGGAAAAACAAATTTGAGTATTTTAAATTCCGAGCTTATCGTACGCTCCTCCTGTGGCTGTGGTGACTATAACCTAAATAACCTTATAGAAAAGCAAAACAGCTTTTCTGATTCGGTAGAAAAAGCAGTGGAAAATATAGATGAGTATCTGTTCCACGATTACAAGAAGACATTTTATTATAAAAAGCTTATAGATACGGTTAATCCATTTTTCCAATCTATAATTAAGCCTATTATAGTTGATCAGACCTATGAATTTGACAGTGAAGCTATCGTTCGTGAAGCCGTAAAGCTATTGGATTCTCCTGTTATAAACAGTCACTTTAATGTCGATAAAACTATACATGCAATATGTCAACTTAAAGAGCTTCTTATTGCTATGGTTGATAAGGATATGGAAAAAACTTCTATCCTGTCTCAATTATTTAATGAGGTTCTTGAAGCACTTTTACTTCATACCTCTGGCACACTTTACAACACCGTAAGAAAACACAAATCAAATGTATGGTCATCCATGTACATCACAAGAGATACTCTTACATACAGTGATGATGAAGAGGCATGCTTTAAGCTCATGATGGATAAGCTTGTTGATTCTGATTATATAAGCTCATACATTTATATTTACGATGAACCTGTTATGCTTCTTCCTGATGGTTCATGGAAGGTTCCAAAGAATCTCTATCTTCAGGTATGCAATGACAAAGGTAAAACCACTTATCTTTCCGGTGACAGCAGACTTATCTCTTCCGATGAAGTGTTCTTTAACCACTACACCTCCTATGACCGAAGAAGGACCATGGTTATATCACCTTTGTTTACCAACAACATCCAGTATGGTTTATTTGTAGGTGAAATAGATATAACTCATTTTGACAATATCTATCCTACCACACTTCAGTTATCGACCTCGCTTAACTTCATTTCACTTATGAAGCAGCAGCTTGCGATTCAAAAGAAACTCGCTATCTCTGCTACCGAGCTCAACGCGAAGAACAGACTCTTAAACGAGCTATCGATAACTGACCAGTTGACAGGCATAAATAATCGTCGTGGATTCCTTGACAGTGTACAGTCTTACGTTAATTCTTCTTATAACGAGGGCAAACGTGCCATGATTGTTTTCGCAGATATGGATAACTTAAAGCAGGTAAATGATATTTATGGTCACAAAAATGGTGACTTTGCCATTAAGAGTATTGCAAATATCCTCAAAAAGAGTTTTGATGAAAACGACATCATAGGACGTATAGGCGGTGATGAATTTGTAGCCTTCGCATTTTTAGATGATGTAGAACGCCCACAAGCCATCAGAAATACCATAGCTTCCCTTTCAAAAGAGCTAAATGACACCTGTGGCAAGCCATACTACATCGACATAAGCCTCGGTGTCTACACCTTCACATGTACACCTTCCATCAGTATCGAGGAAATCCTCCACAACGCTGACGAGGCCCTCTACGAAAACAAGAAAAACAAGCGCAAGAGTGTCGTCAAAGAACAGCAATAAATTCCACTTCCCCGCTGGGTGACAGGCATAAAAGCTCCTGACAGCAGGGAATGTAATTTAGTTTATTATATGACAGAAACGAAAATCAGGTGGTTGTTACAACTTACCAGCAATTTGTGAAATCAGAGTACTCGTACTTTCTTTGATTTTGCACAAAACCAATAAACTCGCTTCGCTCAAACATATTGGTTTTATACGTGCAAAATCAATTCAAGTACTCGTTGCTGATTTAACACAAATCGGGTCAAATTGTTGTAACAACCACCTGATTTTCGATTTTCTGTCATAATAAAGTTTTTGGAAACATTCCCTTCTGTCAGGAACTTTCATACCTGTAGCTTAAAACTGCGCAATCATGCGCAGTTTCAAGCTTTGGGTGTCTTAATACAACTCTTATATGATTTCACACCATAATAATTATAAAAAGGAAAATATATGAAAAGACTGATACAACAACAGTTATCCCGATTTGTGTGAAATCAAAAGCGAAAAGCCGTATAGATTCGCTCAGAAACCGAAGTGTCTGAGCGAAGCGAGTTATTCGGTTTCGTGCGAAGATAAAGGATTTGAGCTTATTGATTTAACAAATCGATGGATAGTTGTGTATCAGTCTTATTCATATATTTTCCGTTAGTAAACCTATAGTGGTGTGAAATCAATATTAAGTTGTATCAAGACACCCAACACCCTGCAAGGAAGAGGAGTTTATTCCTTGCTTACTATGATGCCGCCTGTTTTGTAGATGCTTTCGGCAGGTACTACGCCGCGGACGCAGGATACAGGGTAGATGTTTGAGTGAGGGCAGATTACTGTGCCCGGGTTAAGTACGGAGTTGCATCCTACTTCTACGAAGTCGCCGAGCATGGCACCGAACTTCTTTAAGCCTGTTTCGATTTCTTCGGAATCATTTTTTACAACTACGAGTGTTTTGTCGCTCTTTACGTTTGAGGTTATTGAGCCGGCACCCATATGGGATTTGTAGCCGAGGACGGAGTCGCCCACATAATTATAGTGTGGTACCTGTACGTTATCGAAAATGATTACATTTTTTAATTCGGTTGAGTTACCAACAACACAGTTTTTTCCGACAAGTGCATTGCCTCTTATGAAGGCGCACTGTCTTACTTCGGTACCTGCACCTATTATGGCAGGACCTGCGATGTATACTGTTTCAAAAACTGTTGCTGTCTTGTGAATCCATATATCATCTCCACGTTTTATGTATTCATCAGGACATTCCTTATCAATCGTTTCACCAAGAGCCAGAATAATATCCTTAATCTGTGGTAAAACCTCCCATGGATATGTAAGCTTTTCAAGCCACTCCTTTGCCTTGGTATGTTCAAGACTGTACATTTCCTTAATAGTTATACCTGCCATAATCAAATCTCCTTTTATAAATCATAATTAATAATAAATATGTTTTCCTCAACTGCTTTATTTAACTGTTTTCCTTCACATCTTTACTTTTCTTTGCGGTTTTAGTCTGCTTTTGATAATACTCTTTTGACTTATCAAAAATGTATGTAATCTTATATTGGTTATCCAGTTTTTTTACGAGCTCGGTATTGTTTATAACAAAGCTGTTCATCTTTTCTACGTATTCATCCTTTGGAATTGTTCCGTCGGCAACACCTGTAAGTCCCTTTTCCCAACTTGCTGTCATCTCCGCTCTTAAAAGATTGTTGATTGAATAGTAAACCACATCATATATTATTTCCCCTAAAAATGTAGGTGTTACTATCTGAGTTTTCTTATTGAGCTGAATGTATTTATTTGTTACCAGCTTGGTTATAATGCTATCTCTGGTTGCACTCGTTCCTATACCGGAGCCCTTTATCTGACTTCGAAGTTCTTCATCCTCTATAAGCTGTCCGGCATTTTCCATTGCAAGTATAAGAGTACCCGAAGAGTATCTTTTTGGGGCTGAGGTTTCTCCTTCTTTTAAATTTAATTCCAAGGCAGTAAGCTTATCTCCTTTTTTTAAGGTTTTAAGCTTTTCAAGCATTTCCTCTGAAAGCTTGTTATCTCCCTGTTCATCCTGATTTTTACCGGCTTCTATATCTTTGTCAGTATCACCGGTATTATCTTCAGAAGAAGCCTTATTGTCTTTTCCCATCTGTGCTGCCACAAGCTTTGGATTTGCTATAACAAGATAGCCCGGCTTCGCCAGTCTTTTAAAGTTTGCAAAAAAGCTTTCCTGTTTATCACCGTTTTCCTTTGTCAAGGTAAGTGCTATTTTTTCATACTCTGCTGCCGGATAAAAGATAGAAAGAAATCTTCTTGCTATTATGTCATATACTTTTTTGGCAGTTTCAGATACCGAATTAAGTGCACCGAAGCCCTGACCTGTCGGGATTATGGCATAGTGGTCTGTAATCTGCTTATCATTTACGTACTTTGACTTTGCTATTCCCTTATATCCGCCCTGTGAAATTATATTATCAGCAAATCCCGAAAGCGCTTGATATTTTTTTAAGCCGCTTATATTTTTATAAATTTCCTTTGATACTGCTGTAGATAAAACTCTTGCATCCGTTCTCGGATATGTAACCAGCTTCTTTTCATAGAGTTCCTGTACAATATTTAATGTATCTGTCGGGCTTATTTTAAATAGCCTTGAACAGTCATTTTGAAGCTCTGCCAGGTTATAAAGCATAGGAGGCTGTTTCTTCTCAATCTTTTTCTCAACCTTGGCAACATCAAATACTATTTCCGAAGCATCAGATAGTTTATTAATCAGCTCCTCGGCGGATTCTTTTTTCTTAAATCCGTTTTCCTTGTATAAAAGAGGTGATTCGAAATATTCTGATTTTTCCGTTGTTCTCCACTCTGCCTCAAAACCATCCAATTTGGCAAGTACACGGTAAAACGGTGTAGGCACAAATTCTCTTATTTCTCTTTCTCTTTTTACAATCATTCCCAATACACAGGTCATGACACGACCGACAGCGATTACACATTTATCAAGATTAAGATATTTTTTTACTGTCGGGCTGTATTTTAATGTAAGAGCTCTTGAAAAATTAATACCCATCAGATAATCTTCCTGTGCTCTTAAAAATGCTGAGTCACTCAAATTATCATATTCGGATAAATCCTTTGCCTCTTTTATTCCTCTAAGTATTTCTTCCTCAGTTTGCGAGTCAATCCAAACTCTTTTCTTTTGTTTATTTGGATTTACTTTCGCCATCATATCAACAAGTCTGTATATATACTCTCCTTCACGTCCCGAGTCGGTACAGACATATATACATTCTATATCATCTCTGTTAAGAAGTCTTTTTACAACATCATACTGACGGCTTGCAGAACCTATGATTTCATACTTATATTCTGTTGGAACAAATGGTATGGTAGCCATACTCCAACGTTTTAAATTCTCGTCGTAAGCATCCGGATAACTCATGGTTACAAGATGTCCTACGCACCATGTAATTACTGAATCAGCGGTTTCTATAAAACCATCTCTTCCGCCCGCACTGTCAGCACCCTTTACGCCAAGTGCTTTAGCAAACTCTCTTGCAACACTCGGTTTTTCTGCTATATATAAATTCTTCAAAATATTTCCCCCAATATCTCATCAGTTATTTCTTCAACTGATTTTCCATCTGTCTTAATAATAATATCTGCAGCTTTTTTATAATAGTCCTCTCTGTCTGATAAAAGAAATTTGATTTTCTCAAGCTTATTTCCTTCTTTAAGCAGCGGTCTGCTTGTATCATTTTTCAGTCTTTTCAAAATTGAATCAGGCGATGCCATAAGATAAACCGATACTCCTGTTTTCTTAATCATCTTAGCATTATCATTAAAGCAGGGCATACCACCGCCAGTTGAAAGGATGAAGCCTTCTTCGGATAAAGCCATTTCCTTTAGAAATTCACTTTCCATAGCTCTGAAGCTTTCTTCTCCTTCATCCCTAAAGATATCATTTATGCTTTTTTGTTTCTGCTTTTCTATGCAATCGTCCGAATCAAGCAGTTTTATCCCAAGTCTTTTTGAAAGCTCTTTACCGACAGAGGATTTGCCGCTTCCCATAAAGCCGATTAAAATTATTTTATCAGACAGCATTTTTATCTCCTATAGTGGTAACAAGCCGATATAAAACAAAATCTATATCGGCTTGGATATTCTCCATTATATTATTATTTCAAAAAACTATATTACATGTCTACTGTTCAAATAAGAACTCCTCATATGTAGGAAGAGGCCAATCTTTTTCTCCAACAAGTTTCTCTAATTCATCTGCTGGTTCTCTTACCACGTCCATATACGCTGCAACAACATCTCTGTAATAAGTTGCCCATTCCTTCGGAGAACCGTTATGATTTACAGCATCATCCACACGTTTTTTAAGCTCAACTATAGCAACTCTGAACTTAGTAAGTCTTTCATCAAGTTCATTTACAAGTGCAACCTGGGCATTTGCGGATACACCGATACTCTTTAAGTCTTTGATTCCTGCAGCCGTCTTTGCCTCATAGTCCATAACCGCAGGTATTATCTGCTTATTAGCCATCTCTATCATAGTGAGTGCTTCAAGATTAATGGTCTTTGCATAGCTGTCGAACAATACATTTTCTCTTAACTTAAGCTCACTCTCATTCATTATTCCAAAACGTCCGAAAGCCTTAACTGCCTTGTCACTTGTAAGATAAGGAATTGCATCAACTGTAGTAGGTATATTTGGAAGTCCTCTTCTTTCAGCCTCCTTAACCCATTCCTCTGAATATCCGTTTCCGTTGAAAATGATATCCTTATGCTCTCTTATCATATCAGCAACCATCTTCTTTGCAGCTGCCTCAAAATCATCAGCCTTCTCAAGCTCATCAGCCATATCGCAAAGAGTATTGGCAACTATTGTATTCATGGTTGTCATAGGAAGGCCTATTGACTGTGATGAACCAACCATTCTGAACTCAAAGCGGTTACCTGTAAATGCAAACGGTGAGGTTCTGTTTCTGTCTGTTGCATCCATCTTAAACTGAGGAATAGCCGAACATCTCGGTTCATATACTCTTCCCTTGATGGCTTTTGTCACTTCACCATTTTCAATTATCTGATTGACTATATCATCCAACTGATCACCAAGGTATACCGAGATAATTGCAGGAGGTGCTTCATCTCCTCCGAGTCTGTGGTCGTTTCCCGGTGATGCAGCAGAAAGTCTTAATAACTCTGCATTATTATGTACTGCAGCAAGTACTGCTGCAAGGAAAAGATGAAACTGTAGATTCTTCTCAGGATTCTTGCCCGGCGAAACTAAGTTTTCTCCATCCGAAGTAGATAAAGACCAGTTGTTATGCTTACCTGAACCGTTAACTCCTCTGAAAGGCTTTTCATGTAAAAGACAAGCAAAGCCTGTTCTTGCCGCTACTCTCTTAAGTGTATCCATAACCAACTGATTCTGGTCACATGCTATATTGGTGGTTTCAAATATCGGAGCAATCTCATGCTGTGCAGGAGCAGCCTCGTTGTGCTGTGTCTTTGCAGGTATTCCGTAAGCCCAAAGATCCTGGTTAAGTTCATTCATAAAGTGTGAAACCTTATCCTTAACGACGCTGAAATACTGATCCTCCATCTCCTGTCCCTTAGGTCCCGGAGCACCATATAATGTACGTCCCGTAAGCTTTAAATCAAGTCTTCTTTCATAAAGGGATTTATCTATTAAGAAATACTCCTGTTCAACTCCTACGGATGCGTTTATTCTGTCTATATCTTCTTTGCCGAAAAGCTTTAAAATTCTCTTAGCCTGATTACTTACTGCTTCCATGGAACGAAGCAAAGGTGTCTTAAAGTCAAGAGATTCTCCTGTATATGATATGAATATTGTAGGTATACAAAGCACCTTGCAACCGTTTGGTATATCCTTTACAAAAGCCGGTGAAGTACAATCCCATACGGTATATCCTCTTGCCGAGCAGGTATTTCTTACCCCGCCTGTAGGAAAGGATGAACCGTCAGGCTCCGCTTTAATCAATTCCTTACCTGTAAATTCAGTTATAAATGTACCGTCTCCGACAGGATCCATAAAGGAATCATGCTTTTCCGCAGTAAGATTTGTAAGTGGTTGAAACCAATGAGTATAATGAGTAGCGCCAAGCTCCTTAGCCCACTCTCTCATTGCTATGGCTACCGAATCTGCAATTTCCACATCCAGCGGTGCGCCATAATCAAGTGTTTTCTTCAACTGTTTAAATACTGCCTTCGGAAGCCTCTCTCTCATTATCGCTTCACTAAAAGCACGCTTACCAAGCATTTCTACTGAAACATCCATATCATTTACCTTTCTTATAATTAATTATTTTCATACCTTTTTTATTAATAATACCTAACTAAAATATCAAATTTTAGTAAAAAAGGCAAGCTATTTACATACGAAACTACGGAAGATATGAAACCCATTTGGAATTAACCAGCTTTCCGGGCGGGGTAATATTGATTCTAATTATATCTATCCCGCATTTTTTATAGCTTTCAAAGTTTCTTTTATCATCCTCTGCTCTTATAATAGCCGCCCTTACGCCATAATGTCCGACTGCTTTAAGCACGCCTTCCTTAAGCTCTTTTTCATCGCATACACAAACCGTATCAAAGCCTGCGGCAAGGTTTGCCGTTGTTTCGTCCAGACTGTCCTTTATATAAAAGACATCAAAATTTTCATCCTTGGATATTAAATCAAATAAAATTTTATCCTTTGGCTTTGTATCATAAAATGCAATTTTCATATACTAATACCTTCACCTATTCAAATATTTTTGAATAGTATTTGTATTAGCTGTGTTTTTTATCCCTTACTTCCATATAATGCATACCAAATTCTTTGGTAATAAATTTATTTTTTATCATAAGGTTGAGCGTTTCCTTAAACTCATTGTAACTTAAATTTGAAGCAGCCATCTCTTCAAGAATCGATGATATTCTGTCCGCATATCCGTTTGCATCAAGGACATTATCACGAACCATAATATTGGCCTTATAAGCATCCTTAAAATAAAGATTAACTCTCTTTGACTCTGTTACCTTATCCTCCACATCCATTCCAAAGCCAAAGAAGTCTATAAGCTGCTTAGCTGAATTATTGGTAAAATATATCCCCGGTCCTATACCATACAAATTCTTGTAATAATTTAAATCACTGTCAACATTACTCTGATTATAATCAGGAAGGTATGGTCTGAATAAATCAGTAACCATACTCTTGGTATTAAACGCCTCATAATCGGTATTGATATTAACCGGCTGTTTTTTCATATATTTAATTCTTCCAACCTTAAAGGTTGATAACACAAGGTGTCTCGGTTCCTGCTCTATCAACAGCATATGAAAATCATTTCCGTCCACCCATATATATGCAGGTGTTTGATTTATGTTGAATGTTTCACATCTGTCAATTATAGCAAGCTTATGATCCCGCTTAACCTTATATTTATGTAAGGTCTTTCTTATCTTCTTGATAGTGTATTGTTTAACAGTATCAGCAGTTAAAGGCTCAGGAACAACGCCCTTTGAACGAACCCTTTTCATCTCCTCTTTGTCTTCCTCAGACATATATAAATCCTCAGCCTCTTCCATATCTATGGCTTCATTTTCTAACTGTTCTTCTCTTTGGGCAAGTTCCTTTTTGCTTTCCTTTATATCCTTTTTTACCATTGACTTATAGTCAATATTTTCTGCACCTGTAACCTTGACAACCTTAGGAATTTTACCATGTCTCGCAAGTTTTTTAGGCTTAGCGGTTAATGCCTTTTTACTTACAAGAGCCTTTTTCTTATCTCCCTTATTATTATTTTTTTCATTTTTAATCTTGGTTTTAGTTTTTTTACCGCTATCCGCCTTTATTCTATCAACTTTATCTTCAGAAGAGTTATTATTATCTTTGTTCTTCTTCTCTTTTTTTACTTTGGTTTTTTTGACTTTAGCTTTCTTTTCTTTCTTATCTTTTTTATTCTTTTTTAATTTACCTCTTCTACGACTCTTCTTTTTATCAATCAAATCATCCTCATAATCCTCTTCAAAAACAACATCATTCGTTTCATTGTCAGAATTATTATTCAAAAAATCAGCATCAGCATAAAAATCCAATGGCAATTCCACATTTTCATCTACATAATCATTTTCCTTATCATCATTAGCAGATTTTTTCTCTTTCTTTTCATCATTAAGTCCACCTTCTATTCCAAAAGTCTGTGCTAAAGATACGGTTATAAACCCTGCAAATATCATCGCAAAAAACCAGATCAATTGCCTGAACATTATGGCACAGGTAAAAAGGCCTGCCGTTGCAAGCCCGCATATTATGGTAGCAAGAAGAGTTAATTTTACTGCTACCGAACCGTATTTAAATGTATTGAGTATTCTCTTCATTTTGATTAGCCTCTTAATGAAATAAAAATATATGCCTATTATACCATTTAAACAAATAAAAAACAAACAGGTAATTGATAATACAACATACCTGTTTGTTTTTCATTTTTTGATTACTGATTTGCGTTCTTTAATATTTTCTTTATATCCTTGATTTCTTTTTCATCAAGCTTCTGTACTTCAAGAAATGATGACAGGAAAGAGGCTACAGAACCATCGAACCAAAAATCAACCATCTTTTTAATGTATGCAGCTCTAAACTCTACCAGTTCTCTCTTTGGCTGGAAAAAAGTAATACCTTTTTTATATGTTTCTATAAAGCCTTTGTTTTTCAAATTCTTAAGGAAGGTATAAACTGTTGTCTCAGCGTAATCACGTCCATAATCTGTCTTCAGTTTCTCAATAACATAAGAACATGTTACGGGCTCACCTGCATCCCAAACACACTTCATAGCCACCAATTCACAATCTGAAATTTCAGCCTTTCTCATACCAAACATCCTCCTTAACGCTTTAATATTTTTAATGTATAATCAATTGACCTTAAAACCGCCTTGTGATATTATACTGGAGTATTATATCACACTTATAGCCTATAGGCAACAATATATCTTAATGGTTTGCATTAATTTTATATTTACAGTCTTCATTTTATAATTATTGAATAAATGAAGATAAAAGCTAAAATCAAGCAAAAAATATATATAAGATTATTGTTCAATTGATTAAGAAAAACGGCTGTCTTCGTTATTACGTATATATAATACTATAAAAACAGAAAATATGCAAGGAGAAAATTATGAAATTAAGAAAAAAATTTTTATGTGCACTTTTAACCGTCGGAACAATCGCATCTTTACTTACCGGATGCGGTAAAAAGGAGGACAAAACTTTTACTGTAGGCTTTGATGCAGAATACCCTCCATATGGATATATGGATGAAAACGGTGAATACACCGGTTTCGACCTTGAACTTGCTGAAGAAGTATGCAAGATCAATGGTTGGGAATTGAAAAAGCAGCCTATCGACTGGGCTAACAAAGACAACGAATTAAACTCAGGCTCTATAGATTGTATCTGGAACGGATTCACAATTAACGGTCGTGAAGACAAATACGAGTGGTCTGTACCTTATGTCGATAACAGCCAGGTAATAGTTGTTAAAGCATCTTCAGGTATAACCAAGCTTTCAGACCTTGAAGGAAAAACCGTTGCAGTTCAGTCCGCTTCTGCTGCTCTTGATGTTCTATCAGATGAAGAAGGTCAGAAGGAATTAGCTGATACATTTAAGAAGCTTCAGGAATTTGCTGATTATAACACTGCATTTGTTGAGCTTCAAGCTGACTCTGTTGATGCAATAGCTATGGATATCGGAGTAGCCCAGTATCAGATAAGCGGTCGTGGTGATGAATTCATCATCCTTGATGAGCATTTAAATGCAGAACAGTATGGTGTAGGTTTCAAACTCGGAAACACTGAAATGCGTGACAAAGTAAACAGCGCATTGAAGGAATTAAAGAAAAACGGCAAATTTGATGAGCTTGCTGAAAAATACGGTTTATCAGATATGACCTGCCTCGAGCCATAATTTTAAAAAACTTTACTTATTTCAACAGGAGTTTTACCAATGAATTTCATCACTATGCTTGAACAGATTTCAAGTGGTATGTTAAATACCATTTTGATATTCTTTCTGACATTAATTTTTTCACTTCCGTTAGGCTGGATTATAGCCTTCGGAAGGATGTCAAAAAATAAAATATTAAGCAGTATAACCGGATTTATCATATCCGTATTAAGAGGTACTCCTCTTATGCTTCAGCTAATGGTTGTATTTTACGGACCTTATTTCTTATTTAAGCTGCCAATAACCAATTGGAGATTTCCCGCAATAATCGTGGGCTTTTCAATTAATTATGCAGCCTACTTCGCAGAGATTTACCGTTCCGGTATAAGCGCTATACCTGTCGGTCAGTATGAGGCAGCACATATTTTAGGCTTTAATAAGGTTCAAACCTTTTTTAAAATAATACTTCCGCAGGTAGTCCGAATTATTTTACCTGCAGTTACCAACGAAGTAATAACCCTTGTAAAAGATACCTCATTGGCTTTCACATTATCCTATATGGAAATGTTTACTATAACAAAGCAGATTGCATCAACCCAGACAACTCTTATGCCATTTGCAATCGCAGGACTCTTTTACTATATATTTAATTTACTTGTCTCATTTATTATGCGAAAGCTTGAGAAGAAATTAAATTACTATTAAAAAGGAGCATAAGATGTCAGAAGAAAAATTGTTTTTGGAAATGAATAATATAAAAAAATCCTTTGGTGATTTAGAAGTTCTAAAGGATATATCTTTATCTGTCCACGGAGGAGAGGTTTTATCCATAATAGGTCCTTCCGGTTCAGGTAAATCCACCCTTTTGCGAATAGCTACCATGCTTGAAACTATGGACAGCGGCTCCATAAAATATATGGGTAAGGAAGCCGTTCATGTCGAAAACGGGAGCTTACATTATGCAAAACCTCATGAGCTTCGAGAAATAAAGAAAAACTTTGGTCTTGTATTTCAAAGCTTTAATCTTTTTCCTCACATGTCAGTTATGAGAAACCTTATTGACGCACCTATACATGTTCAAAAAAGGGATAAAGAAGAGGTAATATCCGAAGCAAAAGAATTACTCAAAAAAATGGGACTTGAAGATAAAGAAGCTTACTACCCTTCACAGCTTTCAGGAGGTCAGCAGCAAAGAGTTGCCATAGCAAGAGCACTTGCTCTTAAGCCAAATGTTTTATTTTTTGATGAACCAACCTCGGCACTTGATCCCGAATTAACCGGTGAGGTTTTAAAGGTAATTAAAGGGCTTGCCGAGGAAAAAATGACAATGGTAATAGTTACTCATGAAATGTCATTTGCAAAGAACATTTCGGACCGGATAATATTTATGGATAAAGGAGTTATCGCAGTAGAAGGTAATCCTGATGAAGTATTTAATTCGGATAATATAAGAATGCAGGAATTCTTGGGGAAGCTCAAACACGAGTGATATTTTTCAAAAGTTATATTTTTCAAAAAAAGGGGCAGGTTTCACACCTGTCCCCATTTTTATTTTAAATTCATTGCTTCTATGATACTGTCTATTATTTCATCCGTAAACTCCAGTTTTCCCTGAAATGAAAAATATTCGATAAGCCGAAGCAATATTCTCAATTTTTCTTTTTCTTCACACTCCATAATTTCCATCCAGACATCTTTGGCTTCTCTAAATGTTCCATGATAAATATAATCCACATTTACTCCAAAATATTCTTCAATCAAACGAGCTGTTTTTTTTGATATCGGTATCCTACCGGCCTCATTTCCTTTATATAAGGAATCTGAAACTCCAATAGCTTCAGCCATCTGTTCCTGCGTCATATTCAGACTTTGTCTAAGTTTCTTCAATCTGATCGCACTGCTGTAGTTATTTTTTTCTTTCATCGTGAAACTCCCCTACATCATTATTCTAAAAACATCACAATGAAATTATAAAATTAGACCGAATGATATAACAGTTAAAATTTTTAACCCTTGGGGTTAATTTTTCAATATTTTTATGGTCGTAATTATGAAGATATTCAATATATCAAATTTATAGATATTAGTAAAAAGGTCTGTGAGAACCCTCACAGACCTTTTTTATATTTTATAATTTTATTTATTCTTTACCACTCCAACAGTAGGTACAAAGTTTTTCAGGATCAATGCCAACAGATTCTACCATATCATCGAGGCGATGGAATCTAAGGGATGTAAACTTGAGTCTTTCTCTTATCTTTTCAACCATCATATCATACTTTGGTGAATTATAATCTGCGTACTCTCTAAGTACATCATCCGATACCTCTCCACCCTCAAGTTCAGCTATTACGTCTCTTGTAATAAGCTCCATCTCGGAATTGGTTCTGGAGAAGTTAAGGTATTTACAGCCAAACACAAGTGGTGGGCAGGCAGGTCTTATATGTACTTCCTTTGCACCATTTTCAAAAAGATACTCTGTAGTTTCTCTCATCTGTGTTCCTCTTACTATAGAGTCATCGATAAGAAGAAGACTTTTATCCTTTATAAGCTCCTTAACCGGAATAAGCTTCATCTTAGCTATAAGATTTCTCTTACTCTGTATGGTTGGCATAAATGATCTCGGCCAGGTTGGTGTATACTTAATAAACGGTCTTGAAAAAGGTACTCCGGATTCATTGGCATAGCCTATAGCATGAGCAGTACCCGAATCAGGAACACCTGCAACTATATCAGGCTTAACATTATCTCTTTTAGCAAGAGCCTTACCACAATTATATCTCATCTTTTCAACACTTACGCCCGCATATGTAGAGGATGGATATCCATAGTATATCCATAAGAACGTACATATCTTCATCTTATCGCCCGGTGCAACCAGTGTTTTCAAGCTGTCTGCTGTCATAATTGCAATCTCACCCGGTCCAAGCTCACGCTCGGTTGTATATCCGAGATTGAAATATGAAAAATCTTCGAAGGCAGCACATCTTGCACCCTCTTTTTTTCCTACTACTATAGGTGTTCTTCCGAACTTATCTCTTGCAAGATATATACCCTTTGGTGTAAGAATAAGCATGGACATTGAACCTTCAATAATCTCCTGTGCATATTTTATGCCTTCTATAAAATTATCCTTTTGATTGATAATTGCAGCCACAAGCTCCGTTGCATTTATCTCTCCGTTGCTCATTTCAAAAAAATGGGTATTTCCCTTAAGAATTTCTTCTGTTATCTCTTTTGCATTATTTATCTTTCCAACTGTGGTTATGGCAAATGAACCATGATGCGAACGCATAAGAATCGGCTGTGCTTCATAATCGGATATACAACCTATACCCATATTTCCATGCATGGAGCTTGCTTCACCATCAAACTTTGTTCTAAATGGCGAATTTTCAATCTTATGAATAGACTTTTTAAATCCATTTTCTCCATATACAGCCATACCTGCACGTCTGGTACCTAAATGAGAGTGATAATCCGTTCCGAAGAACAAATCAAAAACACAGTCTTCCTTTCCAACTACTCCAAAGAATCCACCCATCTTTTTTTCCTCCAGTATATGTCATTAAAAGTTATCTAAAACAAACACAGAAGCATTATAACAATTTTTAAATCAAAAATAAAGAAAAAATATAAATAATTTCTTAAATATTGGGAAATATATTTATGAGCCCTATAAAATATTAATGTTAAAGTATAAGAGAATATGAAAATCTTTGATTTTCCCATATGAACTTATACAAGGCTGGTCCAAAATAAAACTATTTATGATAAGGAGAATTAAGATGAAATTTTTAAATATTTTATGCTTAACAATAGTTGTTATAGGTGCTATTAACTGGGGACTTATAGGCTTTGCTGACTGGAATTTGGTTTCAGCAATCTTTGGTGATGCGACTGCTTTCACAAGAATCATTTACGGTCTTGTCGGCTTAAGCGGTTTATACCTTATAAGCTTCTATGGCTTAATAGACAAAGAAAGAAGCTACCAGTAATAGCTAAGGGGGCATCATGCCCCCTTTTTTAATCATCATCAAGTCCACTTAAATTTTCAGAGATCATTCCAAAATCATTATAGTAAGACATACTTACAACTCTTCCGGAATCCTCGTTTATAATGGCTATAAAGCAATCATTCTTATCCCTGTTATAATAATAATCCGTTGTGGATTTTCCCGACATCATATCATCAAGAACATTAAATGTTCCTGAATAATTGTATTTAAGATTATCCTCAAGCTTATATGCAGGATCGCCTATTTTAATACCGAACATAGTATATTTTTTACTATCAATTTTAACGCCTTTTTGCACACCATTTATATAGATTACGGAGATTTCTCCATCTGAACTGACCGATACATTTCCTCTCGAATACTGATGTACACTTGATACCTTATCAGGAGAATCTGTCAGATTAACACCAAGTGCTTTCTCAATCTCCTGCTCGCTCTTATTAACATAGTTTGTTATATCTTTGCCTCCGGCCATTTTATTAATTATTTTTTTACCGACTGTAAATGCCACTATGCATATAACAACAGCAACTGCTATCTTAATAATTGTACCTACAACATCATTTCCCTTTTTTGAGATCATGTCATCAACATTTGGTACATCTGTGCTTATAACTATAGGCTTATATGCAGGTGACTCAAGATCAGAGAAATCATCCGGCTGATTGTCCGCGCTTATATTTTCATTCATTTTCAATGAATCATCATCTTTTTTGCTGTCATTATCCTTCAATGAAAGTGCCATGGTAATATCCTCCCCCCAAAATAGTATTTGAAATATTATACCATAAAAAAATGCAGTTGACAAATTTTCAATCATAAATTATAATTGCTTTCGTATTAAAACAAATAAAAGGAATTGCGATTATGAATTACAAAAAAACAACTGACAATTTTTTCTTTTTCTTTATAAACGCGATGGATTTTAAATTATAGATAACAAAGTAAATGCTTTGATATATATAAGATAATTTCCACCGCTGCTTTTGATGATTTAAATAACAAAAAAGCAGCGGTGGTTTTTTTATGTAAGGAGGTAAAGATGGAATCTGAAAGCAATTATCAAAAAAATAAAACAGCATATAGCGGTGTCGAGGGTGCCTTTGCACATATCGTTGCAAAAAAGACATTTCCGGAAGATCTCTTAATCGCCCATACAAGCTTTGAGGAGGCTTACAATGCTGTTTTATCAGGTGAATGTTCACATGCCGTACTTCCCATAGAAAACAGCTATACCGGCGAGGTCGGTCAGGTTGTAGATCTGATGGTTAGCGGAGACCTTATCGTAGATGATGTCATCCCCTATAAGATATCCCAAAATCTACTGGGTATAAAAGGTGCCAAAAGCAGTGATATCAAGAAGGTAATAAGCCATTCACAAGCACTTGCCCAATGCGAGGGTTATATAAGAAAGCACGGCTTTGAAGAAATGCTTGCACCAAATACCGCCATGGCTGCCAAAGAGGTTTCAGAGCTTGGCGATATCCATCTTGCTGCTATTGCAAGTAAAGAAACAGCACAGCTTTACGGACTTGATATCCTTCATGCAAATATAAATGAAATGGAGGATAACACTACGCGATTTGCTGTTTTTAGCAGGGATTACAAAAAACATAAGGAGAACGAAAAGCACATCAATTTTATACTCATCTTCACAGTAAACAATGTTGCCGGTGCTCTCTCAAAAGCAATTTCAGTAATAAGCGATTACGGTTTTAACATGAAGGTTTTAAGAAGCCGACCATCCCATCAGAAAGCATGGGAATATTACTTTTATGTTGAAGCTGAAGGGAATATAGATACACCTGAAGGCAAAGAAATGCAAAAGCGGCTTACCGAAGTATGTAATCTTGTTAAGATAGCCGGAAAATACACTTAATGCTGCTTATGGTAATCACCAAAAAAATAATTAAAACTTATTTTAACTGTTTAATATATTATTTTAAAAATTATCAGCTATTATAATCAGCTATTAAATATAAAGATATAATTACTAATTTTATTTAAAACGGAGGAAATATAAAATGAATATGATATTTGAAAGAAAACTTGCTTTACCTGCAGAATTAAAGGAAATGTATCCGTTAACCGGAAGTCTTGGAAAAATTGTCGAGGAAAGAGATATTGAAATTAAAAATATTCTTTCAGGAAAATCAGACAAGATCCTTTTAATTATCGGTCCTTGCTCTGCCGATAAAGAAGAAAGCGTAGTTGATTATGTTTCAAGACTTGTACCTGTTCAGGAAAAAGTAAAAGATAAGCTTTTCATCGTTCCGCGAGTATATACCAATAAACCGAGAACAACAGGTGAAGGCTACAAGGGAATGCTTCACCAGCCTGATCCAAACGAAAAGCCGGATATGTTCAAGGGTATCGTAGCCATACGAGAACTCCACATGAGAGTAATCCAGGAAACAGGTTTTTCCTGTGCAGATGAAATGCTCTATCCTGAAAATGCAGAATACTTAAATGATGTATTAGGCTACATCGCAGTAGGCGCTCGTTCCGTTGAAGACCAGCAGCACAGACTTACCGCCAGTGGTCTGCCTGTACCTGTCGGAATGAAGAATCCATCAAGCGGTGACATCTCTGTTATGATGGATTCTATCACTGCCGCCCAGCACGGTCACACATTTATCTATCGTGGTTGGGAAACCCACTCACAGGGTAACCCTTATGCACATGCCATCCTCCGAGGCTACAACAACAAGCACGGACAGCCTATGCCTAACTATCATTACGAAGACCTTGTACGACTTTGCGAGGATTACGCCAAGAAAGATTTAAAGAACCCTGCAGTTATCATCGATGCAAACCACGCAAATTCCGGAAAGGATCCTTTCCAGCAAAAGCGTATCATCAACGAAGTTATAAGCAACTGCAATTACAACAGTGACATCAAAAAGCTTGTAAAAGGCTTTATGGTTGAAAGCTACATCGAAGACGGCAACCAGAGTGTAGACGGCGGTGTATACGGAAAATCCATCACCGATGCATGCCTTGGCTGGCCAAAAACAGAGCAGCTCATCTACGAAATCGCAGACAGACTGTAACCCACCCACCATCCGGCTTCTCACATGGGACAGGTATAAATGCCCACGACAACAGGGAATGTTCTTTGAGTTCTTATATATGACAGAAAAGAAAACAGGTGGTTATTACAACTAACCAGCAATTTGTGAAATCAGAGCACTCGTACTTTATTGATTTTGCACAAAACCAATAAACTCGCTTCGCCCAAACATATTGGTTTTATGCGTGCAAAATCAATTCAAGTACTCGTTGCTGATTTAACACAAATCGGGTTAAATGTTGTAATAACCACTTGTTTTCTTTATCTGTCATCGGCGTATGAGCATAAGGAAAAAGAGGTGAATCTTGAGCTAAAGGTATTGCAATTGAACATAAACAAGGGCTATAATGAAGATGTTAAAAGTAAATGTCCAAGTTTATTTCAATATATGCAGTACGTAGATATTTTGAGGGAAAACATGAAATCTCACCCTCTTAAAGAGGCTGTTATAATAACTGTTGATTACTGCATAGAACAGGATATACTAAAGGACTTCTTATTAGCAAACAAAAGTGAGGTCGTAAGTATGAGTATATTTGAATATGATGAAGAACTTCATAAGAAAACGCTTTTATCTGAAGGGTACGAGGATGGATATGCGGATGGTCATAAAGAAGGACTTAAAGAAGGACACGATTCCGGTTCGGAAGAAAAAACTATAGAAGCTATAATAATTCTTTCAAAAAATATGAACCTTGACATTGATCGTTCTATGGAAGTATTAGAAATACCGCAAGATAAAAGAGATAAGTATAAAGATATAATATTAGGTTCTAAAGCACCTGCATAAACAATCTGTTATGTAATGCAATATAGTAACAGGCACCTTAATGCATAAACATACATATCAAGGTGCCTGTTTGTATTTAAAACTATTTGAATATAATATTAAAATGCTGCTTTGTAGATTTCGCTGGTTACGTCGGATTTGTTCATGGAATAGATGTGAATTCCTTCTACTCCGTGAGCTATGAGGTCGGTTACCTGATCTATGGCATATTCGGTACCGGCTTTTTTCATGCCTTCAGGATCTTCGCTGTACTTTGCTATAAGATTGGAAAGCTTTTTAGGTACAGAGGAGCCTGATAAGGATACACTGGTTCCGAGCTGATTTACCTTGGTTATCGGCATTATACCTGCATGGACAGGTACATTTATACCTGCACTTCTTATATCTTCCAAAAAGCGATACAAGATATCGTTATCGAAAAACATCTGTGTTATAAAGCTGTCTACTCCATAGTCGGCCTTTAGCTTTAAGTACCTGATATCATCTTCTCTCGATTTTGATTCGGGATGGATTTCCGGATAGCAGGCAGCTGCTATATACATATCATCGCTCTTTTCCTTAATTACTTTTATAAGGTCCGATGCATGCTTATAGTATCTTCCTTCAAATTCCTCTTCTGTCATGGTACGAGGCTTATCTCCTCTTAACGCAAGTACATTTTGAACCTGTTTTCTCTTTAATTCCGAAAGAAGCTCAGTAAGAGAATTCTCGTCAAGACCCACAGCTGTAACGTGCGCAAGTGCCTCTATCTCACATATGTTTTGAATATATGCCGCTATGGTTGCCGTCTTTTTGCTGTTGCTTCCTCCGGCTCCATAGGTAACGCTTATGAAATCCGGATTTAAAAGCTTTATCTCATCAAGTGTTTTAAATATATCGTAAATGTCATCATTTCTTTTTGGAGGAAATACCTCACATGAAAATATTGTCTTTTTATTATATTTTTCCTTTATCATTTCCTGCTCCTATTATTAAATATCTTCTATAGCTGTACTACTTCCTGTATCATCAGATGAACTGTCTGCCGCTTCCTTTTCAAGCTGCATCTCCATCTGGTAGCTACCGTTTTTTTCAAGTTCTCTCGCCTTTTCACGCTCCATATATAGCTCATGTGAAAGAAGCTGGCTTAGATCAAGTATCTGAGTATATCTTTCCTCTTTGCTTAATTCTTTAAGACTTGCCATAAGCTCTGCCTTGTTATCTGATATAAGCTTTGCCTTTTCTTCGAGTGTCGCCACCATACGCCCATATTGATTATTGATGATATCATATGCCTGAGCAATTACATCCGTAACCTCGGTTAGCATTTCATCGGTATATATAAGCGATGATGCGTATATATCGCCGGCAGTTCTTAAGGCTTGTTTTTCATCCTTATTTAAATCCTCCGGTCTAAAGCCTGAGCCTACAGAAGAAACATGCTTTGTAACTCTTATACGACTGGCACTTTTTTCTGCCTCATATACTATCTCTTCCGCTTCCTTTTTGGCATCATTTATTATCTTACCCTTTCGGTCATTTACTTCCCTATAGACCTTTAACTCGCCTTCCACTATGCTCTCGAGTTCCTTTAACATAAGTATGGTCTCATCCTTATTGACCATAACCTTTCCTGCCGCAAGTGGAACATTCTGGCCGTTTTCTATCATATCAATAAGCTTATTGATTATAACCTCTGATCTTCCATTTTCCATATTATTCTTATCCTTTTTTATATTATCCTGATTTATATTATTCAGGCTCTTTTGAATTTTCACAAATCATAAAATGTATTACTTTATGCTTTTTTCATATACATTAAACACATTTTATTGTATGTGAAAGGTTTTTTCAATATAAAAATGTTTAATTATTTCTTAATACAGCACACCATCATAGTAATAGAGCAAAAGGCCTACCACATCATCATAATAATTGTCCGATATAAACTCTTCCTGCATATCCCAGCCCTTATCGGCCGCCTTACCTGCTGCATTTTCAAGTTTTTCCATGGGATGTGAATCTTCATTATATCTATCACTCGCTTCCTTGGAAGCTTCAACTTCATCAGTATATACGCGTTCGGAAAGCTTTGGCTGTTTTTTATATATCTCCCAGGCTTCTTCATTGTCAAAGGCATTATTAAGTGCTTCAAAATATGCCTCATCAACATAAAAGAAAGCATCTATGTAGCCCGAATATCTTACAAATGCATCATCACTTTTTATGCATCCAAGATAGCTTAAAAAATTCGCTTCATTTTCCTGATAATAGCCCTGATGGTGACTTATCTCATGTGCATACAGGGAAGGGTAATAAAGCCTTGTAACATAGCAATTATAAGTAGCCTCCATGGTATAAGGATAGGTATAACCGCCTATAGACATCCACTCAAGTACTGAAGAACAAAGTGCGGATTTTAGTTTCGGATAATAGCCTTTAAGTCTTGGATAATCTTTTCCCAAATCTCTCATAGACTCTTCTATTTCACTTCTTACTGATTTATAATCTCTGTATATCAGATGCCCGGCCTCATCACGCTCTACCTCCAGCGAGGTATCATTTAGTTCACCTACAATGTAATTTCTCAAAGCCTGAAGTTCCTCAATATTATAGGCTCTTACATATGCATTTCTTCCAAGTTTTTTATCACTTAATATACTGCTTCTAAACGGTATAACCCAATTAAAGGTATATATTAAAAGCATGATCAAAATCACCATAAGCATACTCTTCATATACTTTACAGTGAAGCTCTTATATTTTTCTTTTTTTCTAAGGAACAATAATAAGACAGAAAGAACAATGGTCAAAAAAGCAAGTACAGCAAAAAGATACATAAGTATCTCACCTACAGCAAATGGAAATAAATCCATTATTTTCCCTAAAAAATCAGAGATAACACCATATATATTATCAGCATAAAAATCACAGAAGGATCTTATACATGCTAACAGGTTGAACAAAACAATAAGTGAAAAAATAATTATTATTGCCAGCCAATACGGTCCTATCTTTTTTTTCATATACATCAATCTATAATCTCGCCCTTTTTTAAATATCTTTTTGTACCGTCATCCATACTTACAACCAATCTTCCATCTTCGTCTACACCAAGAATAGTCGCAAAAAACTCCGTCTCTTTTTCACCACGAAGTAAAAATCTGACTCTTTCATTAATATTTAATAATTTATCCTGATAGATTTCTATAATATTTTTATCCTGATAGTAAACATCCGGATAAAATAATCTGTTAAGTATATCTGCAATAAGCTCGTTTTTATTATCAACCTTATAATTGATACCTATTCCGATTATATACGAGCTTATCTCACCTGTCTCCATATCTGATATACTTTCCGTAAGTATGCCGCATATTTTCTTATCATTTAAATATATATTGTTTATCCATTTTACACGAATATCACTCTTGTATTTACCAATGGCATCACAAACAGCAACTGCAGCAAATACCGGCAGATTTTTCTGTTCTATGTTTTTTTGTGATATGATAACGCTAAAATATATTCCGCCTTCAGGTGAATCAAAGCTTTTGGTTCCGTGTCCTCTTCCCTGTGTCTGGGTTTTAGCAATTATAACGTGCTTATGCAGATTATCCATAACAGCCTCTTCTTTAGCAAGGCGGCTTGTAGATGGTATTTCATCATAAACCTCGATATTTGATGCATCATCTTTATTATAAAGATATGCTGCTATACCCTGGGCAGAGATAATATCACTCGTCTTACTTAAGCTATATCCCCTGTTAGTAACCGAATCGATTTTATAACCGACATCCTTTAATTCACGCACAGCCTTCCAGACAGAATTTCTCGAAACACCGATAGCTTTTGCAAGCTCCTCTCCCGATATGTAGCTTCCTTTTTTTTCTTCAAGTGCCTTAAGCACTCTGTCCTTTGTACTCATATAATCTCACCTACATATGTCCATCCCTGAACATCGAAAACTTATCCATCGGATACTGCTTCAGATTTTCTAAAACCTCTCTCTTATCCGCTGCAGAAAGAAGTGCCTCTCTGGCTCTCGTAATTTCAACCTCTGTTTTATGCTTTGACGGACCACCGACACATCCTCCAGGACACATCATGCCCTCAACAAAATCCTCCTCAAGTCTTCCTGTTTTGAGCATAAGCAAGGTCTTTTTACACTCATCTCCACCGGCACATTTCTTAAGTGTAATACCCTCTGTATCATTTCCTCTTTCCTTCATACACTCAAGAACAGCATTGGCAACTCCGCCTGAAGCAGCAAATCTCTTACCCCATACAGAAGCCTCCTGATAGCTTTCATCCACAGGCTTAAGTTCAATATCCTTTGAACGAAGCAAGGCTCTGAACTCGCCGTAGGTCATTACATAATCTGCATTATCAGGAACCGATTTATCATGGGACTCTGCCTTTTTGGCGATACATGGTCCTACAAATACTGTCACACATCCCGGATGTGTAGCCTTAAGATATCTTGATATCGCACACATAGGCGAAACAGTTGTAGACATATTATTCTCAAACTGCTCCGGGAACTGCTTTCTCATCATATTTATAAATGCAGGGCAACAGGAGGTTGTCATCTTTCTGCCTTCCTCCAAAGCTTCTGCCCATTCAATGGACTCATAAGCGGCAGTCATATCACCGCCAAGTCCTACCTCAACCATGTCAGAAAATCCCATCTCCATAAGTCCGACTTTAATCGATGCCATAGTTATATCCTTGCCGAACTGACCTTCTGTAGCAGGCGCACACATAGCTATAACCTCTTTACCGGCCTTTATCTCTCTTATAATATCCACCAGATATGATTTAGAAGAAATAGCACCGAACGGACAAGCATGGATACAATGACCACACTGTACACATTTGCTCTCATCTATCATACAAAGACCATTTTCGTCATATGTAATCGCTCCTGTAGGACATGCCTTTTTACATGGTCTCTCAAGATGTGCTATAGCAGAATACGGACAGGCAGCGGCACATTTACCACACTCCTTACACTTCAATACATCGATATGTGAGCGGTGGTGGCCTATGGATATAGCCCCAAAATTACATGAGCTCTGACACGGCTTACCTACACACAGACGACAGTTATCCGTAACAGTATATGCCGATATCGGACACTCCTCACATGCCGGTTTAAGTATCTGTATAACATTGTCGGATTCATCTTCAGGTGTAGGGCAAAGACCTTCAGCAAGTCTTATCCTCTGTCTTACCAATTCTCTTTCCTTGTATATACAACACCTGTAATTAGCCTTTGGTCCCGGTATAATCCTATATACCAGCTCATTTTTAGACTCTTCAGTGAGATTATCCTCCCATGCAAGTCTGGCTACCTCTTCAATTATCTTATGTTTTAAATGTACTATACCCTCATCGTTGGTAATCATATATTTGTCTCTCCTATCTCAATATATTAAAAATATCATCTGATTTTTTTTATAGATTTCATCAGCTTCCATTTTATTATGATTTTATGATTTATGCAACCTTAATATAATGTATAATTTACCATTTTCTTCAAATTTTTTCATCGGCATTTTTATCTGCGTGGCCTGATTTGCTGCCATATTTTACTATTTGTTTACAGTTTATTTACATTAATTAATTTGCCAAATATATCGTTTATATGTTATATTATTTTTGTAAATAAAAGGATGTGATATAAATGAACAGAAATGATTATTCTGCAGTAACTCCAATCTTTCGCGAGTTAGCAAAAAAATGTCAGACAAATGATATAATCGATCAGGAATTATATACCAAATATGAAGTAAAACGTGGTCTTAGAGATTTGGATGGCCGTGGTGTCCTTACCGGACTTACGGACATCTCTACTATCAATGCCTATAAAAAGGTTAATGGTGAGCTTATCCCTATAGACGGCGAGCTTTATTATCGAGGAATAAATATATACAATCTTGTAAAGGGTTTTTCAAACGAAAACAGATTTGGTTATGAGGAAACAGTATATCTCTTATTATTCGGTGAGCTTCCGACCATAGAAAAATTAAATGAATTTAATGTTTTACTCGGTTCATACCGCTCTCTTCCAACCAACTTTGTAAGAGATATTATTTTAAGAACGCCAAGTAAGGACATAATGAATTCTCTTGCTAAAGGAATACTTAATCTAAGCTCGTACGACCTTAACACCTCGGACATAAGCATACCAAATGTTTTGAGGCAGAGCATCGAGCTTATAGCCAATTTCCCTTCTCTTGCTGTATACTCCTATCTTGCCTACAGGCATTATGAATTGGGCAAAGGACTTTACATACATAATCCTAAACCGGAGCTTTCAACAGCTGAAAACTTCTTAAGGCTTTTAAGAAAGAACAAGCAGTATACAGACCTTGAAGCCAAGGTGCTTGATCTTGCACTCGTTCTTCATGCAGAGCATGGCGGCGGTAACAACTCAACCTTTACAACGCACGTTGTTACTTCTTCCGGAACTGATACCTACTCTTCTGTTGCTGCATCTATTTGCTCACTTAAGGGTCCAAAGCATGGCGGTGCAAATGTCAAGGTTAAGCAGATGTTCGATGATTTAAAGGAAAATGTAAATGACTGGGAAGACAAAGGACAGATACGTGACTATCTGTGCGATATACTTGACAAGAAAGCCTTTGATAAATCCGGTCTTATATATGGTATGGGACATGCAGTTTACTCCATTTCCGACCCTCGTGCCAATATCTTCGGTAAGTTCGTCGGTAAACTTGCAAAGGAGAAAAACCGCGAGGAAGAATATCACCTTTATGTAAATGTCGCCGAAGCAGCCAAGGAAATAATTGCCGAAAAGCGTAAGATATATAAAGGCGTAAGTCCTAACGTAGACTTTTACAGTGGCTTCGTATACAGCATGCTTAACATACCGGAGGAGCTTTTCACTCCACTCTTTGCAGTCGCCAGAATCGCAGGCTGGAGCTCACACCGTATTGAAGAGCTCATAAACGTAAATAAAATTATCCGTCCGGCTTACATGTCTATAGCCGAAGACAGAGAATATATACCTATCGCAGACAGATAAGTGTGTCAAGGGGCGTGAGCCTTGTCACATATTATCGCTCCACGAAAGGGCACAATAAGAAGATGGGTAGAGAACAAACCATCGATTTGCTAAATCAAAGCGCTCAAATTCTTTATAGGTGCTAAAAATCGAAAACTCGCTACGCTCAAACAGTTCGATTTTTTTAACGCACCTATTGCGAATTTTCGCTATTGATTTTACGCAAATCGGGTTAATCATTCTCTACCCATCTTCTTATTTATGCCCTTTTAAGTTGTTTTATTTTATGTGACAAGGCTCACGCCCCATATCAAACTTATTCTTTTATGAAAACACTCCAAAAGCTCCTAATAACAATATGAACAGAAGAATCGGTGCCACAACCTTTATCATGGCGATGTATAATTTCCTTCTTCCGAACTTTTCACCATTCTTGGTAGCTTCATCTATAACTGTCTTTGGCTTTACTATCCAACCGATAAGTATACAGGTTCCGATTGCAACGATTGGCATAAGTATGTTGTTGCTTACGTAATCGAAGATATCAAGAAGCTGTGCATTTGATCCGTTTGGAAGCTTAATATCAAAGTAAAGCTTATTATAACCAAGACAGATAACTATTCCCAGAACAAGAGCTATAACACCCTCCATGATGGTAGCCTTACGTCTGCTTACCTTGAACTGATCCATAAGACTTGATACAACCGCTTCAAGGACTGATATGGAGCTGGTAAGTGCCGCAAAAAGAACCATAAGGAAAAATACTGCTCCGAGTACATTTCCGATCTTACCCATCTCGGCAAATACCTTAGGTATAGCAACAAACATAAGTCCCGGACCGCCTGTCATTCCTTCCTTACCCATAAATACATATACGGCAGGGATTATCATAATACCGGCTAAAAATGCAACAAGTGTATCAAATATCTCTATCTGGTTTACTGACTTAACCAGATTGTGGTCATCCTTAAAATATGAGCCATAAGCAACCATGATACCCATAGCAACACTAATACTGTAGAAAAGCTGACCCATGGCATCCATGATTACCACAAGGAAATCCTTTATGCCCATTCCCGATACATCAGGAACAACATATACCATGAAGCCTTCCAAACCGGTTCTTCCGGTTTCCTTGCTGTGTATTGTAAGCGAGAAAATCGCTACACCTATTACAAGAACAAGAAGTATAGGCATAAGTATCTTTGACATAGCCTCGATACCCTTATTGACACCCTTATATATTACAAATACAGTCGCTGCAAGGAAAATTATATTGTAGATTATCGGTGAACCGATATCTGTTATAAATCCTCCAAAATAGCCATCCTCGGCAGCCTCCAATCCGTTTCCGGTTACAAATGCCACAAAATACTTTAATACCCAGCCACCGATTATGCAATAATACGGAAGTATCATAAACGGAACTATTACGGCAATTACACCAAGTCCCTTCCACTTCGGATGAAGTATACCATATGCGGTAAGCGGACTTTGCTTAGTCTTTCGTCCGATACTTATCTCCGTTATAAGTAATGTGAAACCAAAGGTTACGGCAAGTATCAGATATGTAACTAAAAAAATTCCTCCTCCATCCTTTGCGGCAAGATACGGAAACCTCCATATATTACCTAATCCTACTGCACTTCCTGCAGCTGCAATTACAAATCCCAGTGAACTGGAAAATGAACTACGCTTTTCACTCATTTTTCTCTCTCCTCTTTATATTATTTTTAAAACTCTCTCAAAATCAGTTCTGTTATCCCCGGATTGCTCCCTCCTGCAACTCTTTTTACCTTAGGGACACGATTATATGCAAATTCATCCTCAATGGCTTCTTTAATTCTGGTACCGCCATGATAGCCATGAATTACTTTAATCCTGTAAACGCTTCCACTTGCAGAATTAACCTTTTTAATGACTGCCTTTACGGCTTCATCCACCGTCATTCCATGTACATCAATTTCTTCCATACCGCCTGAAAGCATATTTTCCTCCTCATCTGCAAAAGAAACAGTTATAATTGACACACTTGATGTCATATCATCCATTATGCTGCCTTATAAATTTTAAAAATTCCTGCTTAGGCATTGGCTTTGCATAATAATAGCCTTGTATAAAATCACACCCTATATTTTCAAACCAATCAGATGCCTCTTTGCTCTCAACACCCTCGACAACTATCTCAGCACCTATTTTCTTTAGCATGCTTACTGTCTGCATTATTACCTCTCTCATCCTTGCATCATTCATATTATCTACAAGGCTTTTATCAATCTTAATTATCTTGAAAGGAAGTGCAACAATTTTTTGCAGATTGGAATAGCCTGTACCATAATCATCCAATGAAAGCGTTACATCCATATCATGTATTCTGTAAATTGTATCATATATGATATCTCTTACATAATCACGACCGGTTTCTGTCACCTCAAAGTTAATCTTTTCCTTTGAGATATTGTACTCCTTTATCTTATCATTGATGTGCTCCGGCAGTCTGTTTTGAAGACACTGTATGGTTGAAAGATTTATCTCAATATAATTAAGGCCGTAGCTTTCAATGGAATTCTCTGATATAAATTTAAATACATCATCTATAACAAAATCACCTATACTATGGATTGCTCCGTTTTTCTCCGCAGCCGGAATGAAAAGTCCCGGTGATACAAAGCCAACCTCTTCATCCTTGAGTCTTATAAGAGCCTCTGCACTGGTAAAGCGTTTTTCCTTAAGCGAATATATCGGCTGATAATACATCTCAAAGCTGCCCTTATCTATCGCCTTTTTGATTATCTTGTCTATATCCATCTTAAGCTGGAACTTTCTCTCAGGAGCAATATCCGAAAAGAACACCAGCTCCTTACTGGAAATTGTCTTTTCAAAGGAATCGATAAAGGATTCAAAATCATTGATATCAGGTATATCACCCGGAATCTTCATATAGCACATACACATATCAAGATTCATACGATTATCATTCATAACAAAATTATCGTTTAACTCATATAAAAGAGCTTCAGTCTTCTGTCTTATTAAATCCTCGTCCTTATGCTCGTAATTATCAAATATAACTGCAAAGGTACCATAGTAAAGATAATATATATTCATTATTACCTTAGTATGTGTAATCAGCTCGGTATAGTTTGCTTTTATATGTGATATAACCTCTTTAATAAGCTCCCTGTGAATAGTCGAACCAAATAAAGTAACTATAGGCTCATCATTTTTTATCTTCATCATTATTACAGATACATCCTTGTCAGATCTGTAATATCTTTTTATATCCTCATGAAAACTCGGAAATGTTCTTGAACCTATACCCGGATCCACCAACTCCTCTGCACGAAGAACCGTAACCGTAACTAAAAATGAAGATATACTCATGGCAAACATTTCAACCGAATTTGCAGGAGCTATAAACTGAATGAATAGCGCAATTATATTACAAGGAAAAATTGCAAGCAGAGCAACTGTCTTTGCCCTTCCTATCATACTTTTGGTCTTCATTATGTATATCACGGATACCACCATATAATAAGCTGCAACTATATAAAATACAGATATTAACGGTCTTCTGTGATATACTATGATATCATTTTCCCTGGTAAGGGTAAAAAGCATATGATTAACAGGATTGGAAAGAACCACAAGAATATTAATCATAAAAGGAATCACATAAGCCCAATGAAATATCTTATTATGAATAAGTCTTGACCATGTACCGCTTATCATTCCGATAAATACGACATAACACGGCATTATCATGGCATGGGTAATAAACCCTCCGTAATAGCAAATGGTTCTGAAGGTCTCATTTCTACCCAGATCACCAAGAAATCCGAGAGGTGCATTTTGAAGTATTTCAAATATTGTGTCAAACATCATGATATATATTATATTGATAAAGGCATTATTTACCCTGCCTACATTTAGTCTTCTGAAATACACAGAAAATAAAATGGCGACAAATATTATCAATGCACATAAATCATATTGATACAATCTTTCCATTTAAAATCTCCCAATAATCATAAAACCGTAAAACTACAAAACCTCACCGTTTGTTTCAATGACCTTCTTATACCAGTCAAACGATTTCTTCTTATAACGATTGCCGGTTCCTGTTCCGTCATCATTATAATCAACATAGATAAATCCGTATCTTTTCTTCATCTCACCTGTTGATGCTGAAACAAGGTCGATACAGCCCCATGGTGTATATCCCATTAGGTCTACTCCGTCAAGCTCAACTGCCTTCTTCATCTCCCTGATATGTGCTGATAGGTATTCTATACGGCTTGAGTCATCACAGGTATTATCATCATTTAACTTATCTATCATACCGATACCGTTTTCCACTACGAAAAGAGGTATCTCGTATCTTTCATAAAGTGCATTGAGAGAATATCTGAGTCCCTCAGGGTCTATAGGCCAGCCCCACTCAGATACCTTAATATAAGGATTAGCCACAGAATATGTACTGGTTAACTCTACATTTTCAACACTATCGGACTTCGCCTGCGAATCCACTACATTGGACATATAATACGAAAATGCTATGTAGTCAACCGTACCTTCAGCGAGAATCTTATCATCGCCCTCTTCCATCTTTAGGTCGTAGCCCTTACGCTCAAACATCTTCTTGGCATAATTTGGATAATGTCCTCTTACATGGATGTCCGTAAAGAAATACCTCATATGCATCTCTTCGTTTGCAAGCACAATATCCGAAGGGCGACATGAAAACGGATATATCGGAGTCATGGCAAGCATACAACCTATCTTAAAATCCGGATTAATCCTATGTCCTTCCTTTACAGCCAGAGCACTTGCAACAAGCTCATTATGAGCACACCTGTACATTATCTCCTCCGGATTATCAAACTCCGATGCCTTAAAGCCTGAATTAAGCCAACCCGGCATATCTATCTGATAATGCATCTGGTTATTAATCTCGTTAAAGGTCATCCAGTACTTAACCTTATCCTTATATCTTTCAAAGCAGGTAACTGCATACTTGACAAAGAAATCAATAAGCTTTCTGTTGGTCCATCCACCATATTTTTTTGCAAGATTAAGGGGCATCTCAAAGTGACTGAGGGTAATAACCGGCTCTATGCCGTACTTTAAAAGCTCGTCAAATAAATCATCATAAAACTTAAGCCCTGCCTCATTAGGAGTCTCCTCATCACCATTTGGGAAAATTCTTGTCCAGGCTATGCTTGTCCTAAAGCATTTAAAGCCCATCTCGGCAAAAAGCGCCACATCCTCTTTATATCTATGGTAAAAATCTATGGCTCTCTGATTAGGATAATACTCCCCTTCTTCAACCGTATCCGTTATTCTTCTTGCCTTACTTACTGAACCGCCTGTAAATACATCCACGACACTCATACCCTTGCCGTCTTCGTTCCACGCACCCTCAAGCTGGTGTGCGGCAACCGCACCGCCCCATAAAAAATTCTTGTCAAGCATACGTATACCTCCCAATTAATCTATTTTTTTCTAAACCTTCCAAATTCTTTATAAATTGAATTGTAATTAAACAATGCTCCTATCAGATTGGCATCATTGTTAAATTTTGTAACAACCACATTAGGCTGTGGTATATAGTCATCAAAACTTCTCAAAGGATTATTTTTATCAAAATCCTCTATACTTTTCTTTATGTACTCCATAAGAAGTGGCTGTTTGCTTATTCCTCCCCCTACAGCTATCTTATCAAGGTCAAGAAGAATGTTAAGATTATATAAGCCTACGGCCAATATATCCGTATAATTCTTTAATCCCTTAAGGACTTCCTTTTCTCCTTTTTCGGCACGTTCAAAAAGCTTTATTCCGTCCAGCACCTCAGGGTCGTCCCCCGTAAGCGTGCATACCTCTTTGATAAGTCCCTTTGCACCGTAGCTTCCCCAGGTTGCTCCGAACTCATATCTGTTCATGGCATCGAGAATCATAAAGCTGTATTCTCCCGCTGAATAATGTGTACCCGAATAAAGCTGTCCGTTAATTATTATTCCTCCGCCTACAGCGGTTCCAAGTACCATTACCGCACCGTTTTTTACATCACTTAAGCTGCCCTTCCAATACTCTGCAAGTGCAGCACATTTTCCGTCATTTTGAACAGCAACCCTAAGACCGTATCTCGTTGACATATAATCAACCAGATACATCCCTGTAAGATACTTAAGCCAGCCTGCTGTCATAGTGTAACCCCTGTTAATATCAATCATTCCGGGCATACTTATGGCAATTCCATCCACTCTCTCCTTATATCCGGCAACTATATCATCAATAACCTTGAAAAAATCCTTTCTGTCAGCCTCATTATTATCGGTGGGCTGAGGTGTAGGAACCTTATCCTTTTCAATTATATTTGCTTTTTTATCTATTACCGCATATTTTAAAAATGTTCCGCCCCAATCAAATACAAGATAGTTATTCATTACTTCCTCCATAATAAATACACTTATAGTATGAAAACATATTACCTATTTTTTGACACGGCATCATTAAGCTAAATGTAATATTGATTTTAGGAAGCTGCCTTCTCGGCCTCATATGCTTCCCTTACAGCCTTAGCCAACTGGTCACCGCAGGAGGTTCCCTTCATGCCACACTGAACACCACTCAATATACCCTCGATATAATCAACAGTCTGTCCTTCAACAAGCTTTGAAATAGCTTTTAAGTTACCGTTACAGCCTCTTACAAACGAAACATTATGAACCTTATCACCATCCAAATCAAGCATTATAAGCTGTGAACAGGTTCCCTTTGTCTTATACTCATAATGAAACATAATACCACATCCTTATCTTTTATATTCCTTTAACCTACAACCTACTAAAGCTCAAGCTTCAAAAGCTCAGTAATACTATCTATCGAATATTTATATTCTTTTACCTTACCGAAGCCATAGCTTGCAAATATAAAATCTATACCGGCATAAGCAGCAGCGTCCGCATCTCCCTGAGTATCTCCGATATAAGCAGCATTTTTTATATTATTTTTTTCCATAACAAGCTTTATATTTTCGCCCTTGGAAACAGGATTATCCCCCCAGTTTCTTATATCAGTAAAATAATCCCAAAGCTCATGTGCATTAAGAAAGGACTCTATATAACCGGCCTGACCGTTACTTACTATAAAAAGCTTATGTGTCTCACAAAGCTTTTTTAAGGTATCTGAAAGTCCCGGATATAAAACTCCGCCGTGCTCATTCAAATAATTATTTTCCACCTCACAGCACCTTTTCATGACCTCACATTGGCGTTCATCGGAAAGTTCAGGAAAGAGAATATCCGTAATCGTATCCATAGGCAGACCAAATACACTTTGAAGCTCCTTTTCACTTATCCTTCTGTCCTTAAGCTCATCAAATTCTCTGATAGCCATATTCCATGCCGCAATTATATTTTCTGTTGCATCCCAAAGCGTACCATCTAAGTCAAACATCAATGCTTCATATCTCATAATCTAACCAAATACTCTTTTAAGTACCTCGTCCTCTCTCAATATTTTCTTGGCAAGTTCCCTATACTGTTCCTCGTGAAGATAGGTATGTCTGTGTGGCTTTATCGAAGGTGCCATATCTATTGCCTTCTCATAATCATCCCTGTTTAAATCAAGTGTACTTACATAATCCCAAAATCCGGTCTTTTCAAATATAGCATTTACCCTTACATATCTGTGATCCTGAACCCTGCTCATAAGATAAGTCGCTATACCTACCTGTACACCATGAAGCTGCGGTCTTTCAAGCATTTTATCAAGAGCATGTGATATAAGGTGCTCACTTCCGCTGGTAGGAGTACTTCCACCTGCTATCTCATTTGCAATACCGCTCATAGCAAGTGAATCCACAAGCTCCCTTAAAAACAAATCATCCCTTATACTTTCAAAAGGAGTTCTGACAAAGCTGTTAACTGCCTTTTTGGCAATCATAACAGAAAAATCATTCATAACGGAATAACCCTTTTCGGCCTCAAAAAGCCAGTCATACAATGATGTAATCTTGGCAACCATATCACCTATGCCTGAATATAAAAACTTCTCCGGTGCACTCTTTATAATATCCGTATCAACAACTATTCCGTAAGCCATACGTGCCGGCACAGAGGTTCTTCTGCCGTTTACGATAAGAGAGGCACTTGCTGATGAAAAGCCGTCACTGGAGGCGGATGTCGGTATGCTTATAAACGGAAGCTTACGCAGATATGCAGCATACTTTGCCGTATCTATAACCTTACCGCCTCCTATACCGAGTATCACCTGTGCCTTTGAATCTATATCAAAAGCGAGATTGATAATATCATTTATATCTACAGTATCAAGCTCCATATAATCAAGTATATTTATACCTGACTTTTCAAGATTTTTTATTATATCCTTTCCAAACATATCTATAAGTCCGTTGCCGAAATATATAACAGCATTTTGAAATTCGTTGTCCTTAAGATATGTTCCCAAATTTTTCATGGTTCCCTTACCCACCTTAAGTATGGTAGGTATGGCTATATGACTTCCTGCCATGATGTTCCTCCCGAATTATTTACAAACTATCTTTCTGAAATTCTTCTTACCGCGCTTTAATATAAATTCATCATTAAATGCACTCTTCTCATAAGCAGCTGCCACATCTGTTACCTTTTCATTATTTACCGTAACTCCACCCTGCTCTATAGCACGTCTTCCTTCGCTTCTTGAGGTAACAAGACCTGAAGCAACAAGGAGTGATATAAGGTCAATCTTATCCTCTTTGAAATTATCCTCCGAAAGCTCGGCAGTAGGTATATTTTCTGCATTTCCGCCGCCAAATAATCCCTTTGCGGTATCCAGGGCTTTCTTAGCCTCCTCCTCTCCATGAACCAGCGTAGTAAGCTCATAAGCAAGGATTTCTTTTGCCTTATTTAATTCGCTTCCCTCATACTTTTCCATTTCCTTAATCTGCTCAAGCGGAAGGAAGGTAAGTAATTTAAGACATTTTATAACATCTGAATCATCAACATTTCTCCAATACTGGAAGAACTCAAATGGTGATGTTTTATTTGGATCAAGCCACACTGCACCCTTTTGTGTTTTGCCCATCTTCTTACCCTCTGAGTTAAGTAAAAGAGTTATAGTCATGGCATGTGCATCCTTGCCGAGCTTACGTCTTATAAGCTCAGTTCCGGCAAGCATGTTAGACCACTGGTCATCACCGCCGAACTCAAGATTACAGCCATACTTTTGATATAACATATAAAAGTCATATGCCTGCATAATCATATAGTTAAACTCCAAAAAGCTTAAGCCCTTTTCCATCCTCTGCTTGTAACACTCTGCAGCAAGCATACGATTGACGGAAAAATGTGCACCAACCTCGCGAAGTACGTCTATATAATTAAGGTTTAAAAGCCAGTCAGCATTATTTACCATAAGCGCCTTACCCTCTGAAAAATCTATGAAACGGCTCATCTGCTTTTTAAAACAGTCACAGTTATGCTGTATGGTTTCAGGAGTCATCATTTGACGCATATCGGTTCTTCCCGAAGGATCACCTATCATACCTGTACCCCCGCCAATTAAAGCAATAGGCTTGTTACCTCCCATTTGAAGTCGCTTCATAAGACAAAGTGCCATAAAATGTCCTACGTGCAAACTGTCTGCCGTAGGGTCAAAGCCTATATAAAAGGTGGCTTTTCCTTCATTTATAAGTTTACTAACCTCTTCTTCATTTGTAATCTGTGCAATAAGTCCTCTTTCGACTAATTCCTCATAAAGTTCCATTTTATTTATATCCTCCATAACAAGTAAAATCTTTAAAAATTTGCATATCTTTTAAATTATATCACAATTATTGCTTTAATTCTATCAAATAAAACATATTTTCTAATTATTTTAACAATAATATTTATCTGTCAAAGTAATATATCCATTTATATCCTTAATAATCATCGTACTTATCATTTTACGAATCCTTCCTCATAAGCCCTCTTACATATCCTACTCCGACAGCCATAAACACAAAATAAAATGGTGTCGTAATAGGCTGGTTCAAATTCATAAGTCCCTGTATAAAATATCCAAGCATAACCGCAAGTGAAATATATGCCACTAAATCATTTTTAGAATTCTTAAATATATAGATAAAGCTTGATACAAACAATCCAATATAGGATACAGCTCCACAAAGTCCGGTTGTAACAAGATATTGCAAAACCTCATTGTGCGCATTATCATATATCTTTTTAGTAACGGAAACCATCTCATCATGATAATACGTATTCATCAAGGTTTTTAGAGATTCATTTCCATATCCGAAAAGCTTGT
Organism: uncultured Lachnospiraceae bacterium; assembly: GCA_902762955.1. Taxonomy (GTDB): domain Bacteria; phylum Bacillota; class Clostridia; order Lachnospirales; family Lachnospiraceae; genus Coprococcus_C. The sequence continues at coordinate 69,687 of CACWQH010000005.1, read as the reverse complement.
TCATAAACGGAGCATCTTTGAAAAGCTCAACACACTTTGTCCATATATATCCTCTGAAGGTTCCCCATCTGTAATTAAAGGTAAAGGCCCCTATATGCTTTTTATTGCCAATATAAACCACAGCTAAACCGAAGACAAAAAGTAAGGACAAAAATATTATTATCGCCTTATTTTTATTCATTTTTTCAAGTTTATCTTTAAATATGCAATTAATAAAAACCGCTATAATATATAAAATCACGAGGATAATTAAAATATTCACAGCATAATCGAGCCTGTCAAGATGCTCTGCAAAGCCGCCCCGCTTATCATATTTTTTTTTGAGCACCTCAGCCATATATTTATTGATAAGTACAATTCCAAGATTACCAATTCCAAGCAAAATCAGTGTTTGAAAATACTTTGTAAGTACATCATCCTTAAATGCAAGGATAAACAGAAAAATCATAACTGAGCCGACACCGATATATGCACTGTCGCTGTTAGCTATCATCATAACCGTTCCGCCTATAACAACAATTATACCGGCAAAAATTCTGTAAAAAAGCTTATTTGAAAATATAAACATACATGCAAAAGCCGCAAGACTTATCACTATAAAGCTGGCATATATGTTGATATTTCCAAAGGTTGAAATAAATATATTATACTGTTTTTTGCTTATGCCATCCTTCAGCTTAAATACATAATATAAAAATCTCTCCGGTATTCCCTTTGGTTTAAATCCTATCTTAGAAAAACTTTTTGTATCGGGATTAATGTGCTGAACGATTGAAATAAGGTATGCAAATAATGTCACAAGCCCAAACAACACATAAATCGAAAGCTTAATATCAGCATATCTCGTTAGCAAAATAAACATAAAGCCTATAACCAGATACATCAAAAGTCCCATAAGCCTGCCGTCCGAGCCTGTAAATGCAGAATCACCATTAATCATTCCGTCATCAGTGAGAGTTATAAGATATGCAAAAAAATTAGACATCAAAAAGAAGGTCATCCAAAGCTCCGGATAAAGCCAGGGATTACCTTTCTTTTCAACCACAAAAAGACTTTTTGATTTATGCAAATTGGTCCAATAAATCTCAAAAGCATAAGCAATCGCAATCAGGATAATATAACCTATTGTAATTCTTAAAAAGAAATTGCTTCTTGTCCTTGTAATATCAAAATAATAATTATGAAATACCAAAGGAAATACACAAAGTATTAAAAACAAATATATATAATTGATACTATTTATGATATACCGTCCAATATATTTTTTATTAAAATCCTTAAACAATGTATTATACTGCTTCATAATGTTCCCTCATTAAGTCTATATCGGTCAAGCTATTATACAGCAGTAAATTAAAAACTTCAACAAAAATATACCTTCAACACTTTATTCTTTGGATAATTGATCGATAATTTTGTAAAAGAATATAACACTCATTTTTTTCCTGTAAGATAATATACTGCAAGTGCTGTTCTGTGGGACAAGCCCTCCTTCGAAAGAATTCCCGTTATATAATTTTTCACAGTTCCTTCGGAGATAAACAGCTTGCCTGCTATCTCTTTATTGGAAAGCCCTTCTGCCACCGCTTTTATTATCTCAAGTTCCCTTAGCGAATAAGGCGATGCATCAAAGCCTTCGGAAAGTCCTGAAGTTACATTATTACCGGCGGCAAGTGACTCCATTACTCTTTCTTCCATAACTCCGGTTCCGAAGTAAACAGACTTTATCATCTGCTTTAGATGCTCCGGTGTATGATTTTTTATAAGATAACCCTTAGCACCGTTTTTCAATGCCTGCTTTACCAGTTCATCATCGTCAAAGGTAGTAAGGATAAGAACCTTTCCGAGGCCTTCCTCAACTATAAGCTTCGTTGCTTCTATTCCATCCATTTCCGGCATCTGGATATCCATAAGAAATATATCAGGTGCTTCTTTTTTGGCAAGCTCAATCGCTTCTTTTCCGTTTGAGGCCACACCGAGCACTTCGAAATCATCATCCACATCAAGTATTATCTTCATCCCGTCACGAACAAAATCACTGTCATCTGCAATTATAACTTTTATCTTATCCATGTTATCTCTCTCCTATCGGAAGTATCATCGTCACTGTAAACCCTGCCTCTGTTTCAAATCCAAGACTGCCGTTTACCGCCCGAACTCTCTGCCTCATCCCGGATATTCCCATACCGTCAGTCATCTTGACACAGCCTATACCGTCATCCGTTATGCTGCATCGGACTACCTTATTCATCACAACCAGCTTTATATCTATGTGCTTACATCTGGCATACTTCATAGAATTGGAAACAGCTTCAAAGGCATTATCAAGAATTACCTCCCAGATATCATCCACGACAAGTGCAGTATCTCCTTCGACCGTTAATTCCGCTTCAACTCCTCTGTCGTTACAATCCTCGCACAGCTTGTATAACTGAAGCATCGCCAGCTTATTTTTCTTTGGTCTTTCTTTTCTCAATATACCTCTTATCTCATCCATACCGGTTCTAAGCTGATCAATAACCGCCTGAATCATGCACTTTGACTTCTCCGGTTCCTTATCCATAAGAAGCTTCGCTCCCTCAAGCTGGTATATGGAACCGTTTATGTTATGTCCTAGCTTATCATGCAAGGTCTGGGAAAGATTTGCCCTTTCCTCAAGTATCTGATTTTGAGCAACCAGCATACCCTTCCTTAACTCCTCCTTAGAGGCATACTCCTGCTTAAGCATATCCTTTTTAAGACTCTGCTCAACCCTGACATCCTCCTGCATCTGTTTTTTGTAATCCTTAACCACAAAGTTATGCTGGATATATATAACTACCATCATAGCTACTAAAACAAGCTGCGTACCCCATCCCAAAGGACTTTCGATAAATGCACCAAGAACAGGCAAAAAATACCACTTAAAATCAATCTTTGGGAATAATGAAAATGCTTCAAAAACGGTAAAAAACACCAGCATAAGAAAGGTGGATTTTCCGAAGTAAATTATAAGGCATAGAAATAATATTGCAACAAACAGCAGATATATCCTGCCCCTGCCGTCAAAGATTTCCTTTACGGTCATAGCCCCGATATAAAACGAAACAAGCAGGAGTATCCACACAGATACTCCTGTTGTCTGCATCACATTCATGATTCCGTACACACAAAGAACCAGCATTAATAATATTCTTACAAATACAAAATAATTATTCTTTAATCTCTCGTTCATATATCCGACACTTCGCTTTTACTCTTCACTGCTCTTAAATTTTATGCCTACACTTCCAAGGCTTATGATAATCACAAGATATGCTACTGTAACACATAATAACATAAAGAACGCTTTGTTGTCATCGGTTAAAATCATTTCCGTTCCGTCAACAAACCATTTCTGCGGCATAATATAGGATAATGTCTTTATCGCCTTGGTCGTATAATCAAGTGGGAAGTAAAGTCCTGCCAGCATAGACGATAAACTCCAAAGGGTAAATGCCGCAACATTTGCACTCATTACATTTCCCATAAGACTGCCCAGCAAAAGACTGATTGAACAAAAGATAATTCCAAGCAGGAATATCATACCGATAAATTTCAAACGGTTCATACCCATCGCATCGGTATCTACCAAAAATGAACATATACCGAGAATTGCCGTAAGCATCATAGATACGATTATGCTGACTATAAGCTTGGCAGCAAAGTACTCATAGCTTCCGATACCTGAGAGCTTGATTCTGGTTAGAACCATATCCTTTTGCTCCTTAATCGCTGTATGCGCAACTATAATTCCGCAAAATACAAATCCGAGTGTCATAAATGCAAAGGCATATCCCATCAATGTTTTTTGACTAATCTGATGTGCGGTAAGCCCGTTATCGGATTCATCCTTTGGCTTATATACTTCTTCCTTTGGAAGTGTGGCATCCATATCCTTAAGGGCTTCCATGATATTTTCTTTTTCACCCATAGATGCGTCAGCATCCATAGTTGTGTCAGCATCCAAAGTTGTAGTTCCAACCATAGTTGCGGCAGCCTTTATCCTTCCCATGCACTGTCCAACCTCATATATCAAAAGCTTTTCTCTTTCATCATCGGATAAAATGTAAATAGTTAGTGCATTATCCTCGTTATTAATTGCCTTTTGGTTAAAGCTTTCATCGAGATATATCGCGGCGCCCATTCGGTCATTTATACCGTCTTTTTCCACGCATATATCAGCCTCTTCTTTGGTAAGGTCTTCTGCCCTTACTCTGCAGACCTTAAACATATCATTTTCAGCAAGTTTATTAAGCAGATATTCCGAAAGCTCGCTCTGGCATACATCATAGACCTTTATAACATACTCTCCTCCGCCCCGATAGTAGGCGACCTTGTCGTCTGTACTTGAAAGCTCGCTTATATGAGGAGCATCATCCTTAGAATAATATGCAAGATTATTTTCCTGATTAATATTTAAAATAAGTACCGACAGCAAAGGTGTTATAATAAGGAAAAACCAGAAGCCCTTATTCCTAAGTGTAAGCTTTAAGGTTGACTTAATAATCGTACTCATGCACCCTTCCTCCTTCTGACATTTCCTGCAAACACAGCTACTATTGAACAAACAACTATCATAAGCACCGAATAAATAACCGAGCTTAAAACGTAGTCACTGTGTCCCATACACGAAAGCTCCACCAGTGCACGGTTTCCGTGATATATGGGATCAATATTTTTAAGTGTCATGGAATGCGGTGAAAACATATATGTCTCGAAGCTTCCTCCAAAGAATCCCCAAATCCAGACTATGGCAAAGGAAACAATAATAGTAACCAGCATACTGTTTGTTATCTCATATAGCATCATTTCAAATGCCGACGCCGCAAATATCATAAGAATGACCACAATAGCTGATAAAACCAGATTGCCCCAATGAACTCCCATAAATACCATGCCTATAACCGCCGCAATCGATACCCCGAGTGCGCAGGTAATAGAAAGTGGTATGAGTCTGGCGAGATAGATTTGCGTTACCGACAGATTTGAAACGTAAAGCTTGTCATTTATCCTGTTCTTCTTCTCGCTGGATAAAAGACCGGATATACATACTATGGCGCACCATCCGAAGTACACTACCTCTATTATTCCGTAGTAGTCCGTCGAATCAATCGCCGGAACAAAGTATGGGTGTTCGATGTTAATTGCGGATATATTAAATGAGCTGGTCATACCGTTTGCTTGGTCTGCATCTTCGGATTGGTCTGCGTTGGTTTGGTCTGCGAAGTTAGTTTGGTTATCGTTGACCTGATCTTCGAAGTTAGCTTCGATAGCACCGTACTTAGCCATAAATTCCTCATCCGGCTTGTAGTTTTCCATAAGCGATGAAAAAGCACTTATAAGCACCGCTGACACAAGCACAGGACACACGATATAAAGAAGAATATTTACACCGCTTCGCATCATTATTTTGAAATTATTTTTAATAAGATATCGTATCATTTAATAATCCCTCAATTTCTTTCCTGTAATGGTAAGGAACACTTCCTCAAGTGTTATGGACTCCACATCATCAACCACAAGCTTCTTTAACTCATCACTTGTTCCGCTTGCAATCACTCTTCCGTTATCCATAATCGCTATGCGGCTGCATATTGCCTCAACCTCTTCCATATAATGACTTGTATATATAACAGTTGCTCCGTTTTTATTGGATTCCTTTATCTTCTCCAGGATAAAGTTTCTGGACTGCGGATCGATACCTACTGTCGGTTCATCAAAGATGAGCAAATCCGGATGATGCCCTATGGCACAAGCTATATTAAGCCTTCGCTTCATACCTCCGGAGAAATTTTTCGCATAATCATTTCTTCTTTCTGAAAGTCCCACATATTCCAAAGACTCATCAATTCTATCCTTTAACTCTTCACCCTTTATCCCGTAAAGAGAGGTGAAAAGCTCTACATTTTCCCAAGCCTTAAGACTTCCGTGTATAGCAAGATTCTGTGGAATATATCCAAGTCTTTTGCTAAGCTCCTTCTTATTCTTCCGAAAATCCTTACCCATAAATTCCACCGTTCCGTAATCCGGCTTAACGATATTGCATATCATATTCATGGTGGTACTCTTACCGGCACCGTTTGGTCCCAAAAGTCCGAAAATCTCGCCCTTCTTTATCTCGATATTCAGATTATCAACCACGGTTCTGCCATCATACTTCTTGGTCAGGTCAATTGTTTTAAGAATTGTATCCATAACATCCTCTCCATTCATTAAATGTATTCCATATCCTGTTATCTTTTCCGATGGTATTATCTTATCAGCTTGAAAAAAAGATTTGTAGTGAAAAAAGATAGTATTTCAATATGACTTTAGTCATATTATGTCATAGGGGTTTGAGGTTCAAGGTCGACCCGCATATGCGGGAGATGGGGCGCTGCTTGCCGGTGGCAAGCGTTTAGCGCGGACCGAGCCGAAGGCGAGACCTTGAACCCTTGTTTAAAGGACCTACCCTATCGCGGGAGATGGGGTGCTGCTTGCCGGCGGCAAGCGTTCAGCACCGACCGAGCCGGAGGCGAGACCTTGAACCCTTGGGTTCAAGGAGCCTTCGGCTTGGTCAAAAAAAGAGCTCGAGTCATATGACTCGAACTCTTTTTTTTAACATGCGGGAGATGGGACTTGAACCCACACGACGTTGCCATCACTAGATCCTTAGTCTAGCCTGTCTGCCAATTCCAGCACTCCCGCATTTGACTTGCGCTGTTTAATCAACGCAAGTGATATGTTAACATTTTTAAATTAAAATGTCAATAACTTTTTTTCTTAAGTTTCCAATTTCCAATTTCGAACAATTCAACTGAAAATTAAGCAAGCTTTGACTTTGCTATCTCAACAAGCTTTGCAAATCCTTCAGGATCACTTATAGCCATCTCTGAAAGCATCTTTCTGTTAAGGTCAACCTCAGCAAGCTTTAAACCATACATAAACTTGCTGTATGAAAGTCCGTTGATTCTTGCAGCAGCATTGATACGAGCTATCCAGAGCTGTCTGAACTGTCTCTTTCTCTCTTTTCTACCTGCATATGATGTAGCGAGTGCTCTCATAACTGACTGCTTTGCTACTCTGTACTGCTTTGATCTTGCTCCTTTATATCCCTTAGCGAGCTTTAAAACTCTGTTATGTCTTTTCTTAGCGCCTACGCCGCCTTTAATTCTTGCCATTAGTCTATTCCTCCTAATCCTATAAATATGGTAATATCTGCTTCATAACCTTACTGTTAGTCTTATCAGTCATGGTTGCTTTTCTAAGATTTCTCTTTCTCTTGGTAGTCTTCTTAGTAAGAATATGACTCTTGTAAGCTTTATTTCTCTTTAATTCACCTGTTCCTGTCTTCTTAAAGCGCTTTGCAGCTGCTTTCTTTGTCTTTAACTTTGGCATTTTTATTCCTCCTTAAATAACTATATATTATAAAATTAACGTTTTTCAGCTAAAAACATTATCATACTACGACCTTCAAACTTAGCCGGCTTATCAACAACCGCTACATCTGAAAGCATTTCGGCAAACTGATCAAGAATTGCCTTGCTGGAGTTAACATGAGCAAGCTCACGTCCTCTGAAACGAAGTGTTACTTTAACCTTGTCACCCTTGGTCAAGAACTTTCTTGCCATATTGACCTTGGTGTTAAGGTCATTGGTATCAATGTTAGGTGAAAGCCTTACCTCTTTGATATCAATAGTCTTCTGCTTCTTTTTTGCTTCCTTCTCACGTCTTGCAAGTTCATAACGATACTTTCCAAAATCCTGAATTCTTACAACCGGTGGTTTGGCTGTCGGAGCTATAAGTATTAAATCTACTCCTTCATCCTCTGCGATTTTCTGTGCTTCCTTGGCTGACATAATGCCAAGCTGCTCGCCTTCCTCACTTACCACTCTGACCTCTTTGAATCTGATTTGTTCGTTAATTAATATCTCGCTAATAATAACACCTCCATAAATCGCGCATAATACTTAATACAATTCGTCATACATATGTCAAATGTAAAAAAAGTGGACAGCATAGCTATCCACATAAAAATACCACATTAAAAAATAATGTAAATATTAACCCGAGTCGCCCTTGCGCTAAGGTGAGAGTGGATACTCTGCTTCTTCAACATACTATGGCAGCATATCATAATAAAAATGATATGTCAATATTTTTTTAAAAAATATCTTCATCAATATTATCCAAAAATTCCTTAAGCTCTTCTCTTGCGTTTTCAATATCAGCAGGATTTTGTTTATCAAGTATCTGTTCGAAAATATTCAAACGATATTCAATAATATTACGGATATCTCCTGTTGCTTCCTCATACATTCTGTCACCGCGTAGTAAAAGAAGTTTGTTTTCTTCCTTTTCTCTTGGATGTATCTTTAGCTCAGCAAGTGAAGCAAGCCTTTCATCTATCTCTTCATCCGTCATATCTACATCATCATTTTTAATAACTATTCTCTTTGAGAGCTTTGTGGATAATACCTTAACCTCAACTTCAAGAATTGAATTGACATCATATGTATATGTGACATCAACTGCCTCTTGCCCTGCAGGACCAATTGGTACGACAAGCTCTATATCTCCCAGATATACATTATTTCTTGCAAAACGACTTTCACCTTGAAGTATCTTAACCTTTATCATTTCCTGATTATCTGTTGCGGTATATAGTCTCTCGGTTCTGCTTACAGGTATAACGGAATTTCTTTCAATTATAGGAAGATAATGACCTCCCTCTTTTACTCCGCCTTCTCTGGAAACAACAACTTCCGTTCCAAGAGTAAACGGACATACATCAGTAAGAATTATCTCCTTTACCGCTTCATTTCTTTCCTTCATGGCTGCCTGTGTTGCCGCACCCACTGCTACTACCTCATCAGGATTAATATTGGTATTTGGTATTCTTCCAAATAATCTGCCGACGAATTTTCTTACGATAGGAAGCTTGGTTGCTCCACCGACAAGAATAACCTCGTCAATATCCTTAAGCTTGATATTGGCATCTTTTAAGCTTCTTTCTATCGGCTTTTTAATCTTATTTAAAAGAAGCTGACAATTCTTTTCATAATCATCTATATTTATCTCATATTCATATGTCTCATCTTTGATCTTACATTTTAACGTTGAGGTTCTACTTTCGGTAAAACCAAGCTTACATGCTTCCGCCTGCTTCCTTACATGTGCAAGAGTCTTTATATCCAACTCATTCTGATCAATGTTTTTCTCTCTAAAAAACATTTGAACAAGTATTTCGGTAAAATCTTCACCACCAAGGAAATTATCTCCGGCTACCGCTCTTACCTCCATAATATTTTGATAAAGCTCAAGTATAGAAACATCAAAGGTTCCGCCTCCAAGATCAAATACGATAAACTTCGTATCCGCATTTTTCTTATCAATTCCGTAAGCTATAGCTGCTGCCGTTGGCTCGCTGACGATACGTTCAACCACAAAACCTGCCATTTCACCGGCTCTTTTTGTTGCCTTTCTTTGGGCATCATTAAAATATGCCGGCACACTTATGACTGCCTCTTTAACCTCAAATCCAAGATAGCTTTCTGCGTCCTCTTTAAGCGATTTTAGTACAAGGCTTGACAATTCTTCAGCACTTAGTTCACGTTCGCCCAATCTGAAATTCTTATTTGTACCCATACTTCTTTTAAATACATCAGCAGATTGCTCGGGATATGTAAGCTTTCTTTCCTTTGCGGTTTTACCCACGTAAACAGTACCCTCTTTATCGATACTTATAACAGAAGGGGTAAGATTTTCTCCAAGTCTGTTAGGAATTATCTTTGCTTCTTCACCATCAAAATATGCAATTAAACTATTAGTCGTTCCTAAATCAATTCCTACTATCATTTACCATCAATCCTTTTTAAGCTTTCTTCATACAAAGTATTATGTCCGCAAATACCAAGCGCCTGTTTATAACACTCTCTCGCCGTATCATACTCTTTTACAGCCTCATATATGCGTCCCTTTTCATAGTACATTTCGTGACAATCAGAATAAAAGCATCCTATACATCTTTTTGTAACCTTTAATCCTTCCTCTATTGCCTGGATAGCAAGCTTATATTTTTTTGTTATTCTATAAACCTTTGCAAGCTTTATATAATCCTTAATTGTCTTTCTTTTTTCACTTATCTCAAGTGCCGTTTTAATTAAAGGCTTAACCGCTGTCCTCGAAAAGACGCTTTTATTAATTTCGTTTTCCACTAAATCAATATAATAATTTTCTTTCTTTTCAATGTCAAGAGAAATTGCCTTTTCATAGTATCCGGTAGCCACATTATAAAGTCCCTGATAGTAAAAAGCATCAGCCATAATTTTATAAGCCTTATAATCATTAGGATATTTGCTTATTATAACATCAAAAGTCTCATTGGCATTATTAAGATACCCTTCATTGGCGTATATAGTGCATAGTCTTTCCAAAAGAATTTGTTCTTCCTTTGCATCTTTAATACAGTCAATATATTTCAAAATAAAAGCAATTGCTTCATCTGATTCATTTATTCTCTGAAGCAAAACAGAATAATCATACACCAAATCATAACATATTTCATATTTATCAATGTATTCCATATATGTTTTTCTGGCCAGTTCATATTGCTTTAATCCTTGAAGCACCCTTGCCAGTGATAAATACAAAAATGGTTTTTTCTCTTCGTTTATATACTCGACAGCCTTTTTATAGTATAAATACGCTTTATCCAAATTACCCAAAAACTCATAAAGCGATGCTGCTGCTATATAACACTCCGTATTTCCCGGATCTTTCGAAATAACATATTCATATTCCCGTGCTGCCAATGAAAACTTTCCCATTGCCCGTTTTACATTTGCACTTGCCAGCAAAAATTGTGCTTTTGTGATTTTCTTATTTTGTCTATCCAAAAAAATCTGAGCTTTACTATATTGCTTTAATTTTTCATAAACTACTCCTATTCTGCCTTCAACGAATTCATAATTTGAATTTTCAGACAAAATACACTTTAAATAATGCAATTCCTCGCTTAAATTATTATATTTTTCATAATATCTTGCCAATTCGGAATAAACCGGCAGCAAACTTGTCAAATCCGAATCATCCAATTCTGATTCTTCTAATTCATTAAGAAGTATTTTTGCCTCATCACATTTTTCTTCCTTAACAAGAACCAAAGTTTCATAAGCCTTAATCTGTTCACTCAAAATACCAAGGCTTTTATATTTTTCAATAATTTTTTTTGCAGTATCTATATGTCCGATTTTGAGAAATATTTCAATTTCAAGTGAATATGGCTCGGGTGCATATGGATATATTTTTATTGCATTTTCACAGGCATCAATTGCTTCCTTGATATAATTTAATTCAAAAAAAGATTTCGCCATATATTCATATGCAATGTAATTATCTCCACTATTTTCCAATAGCTTTTCACATGCAATCAAACAATCCTCATATTTACCGGTTTCGTACTTTAATTCACAATTAGCTTCGTATGAAAGAACTATCTCATCATGAGGAACGCTCAAAGCCATATTGAGTAATAATTCGGCTTTTTCATAATTTTTGAGTTTCAAATAGCAATCAGCTATCAAAAAATTAACATAAGGAAGTCTCTTTCTTTTTTTAATTATTTCTTCATCACCATCTTTTGGTAATGCCTCAATTTCCTCCTTCCATCTAAAAAAGCAGCTTAAAGCACTCCTATAATCAAGCAGGCAAAGATAAGATCTTCCCTTCACGTTATAGTATTCAAATCTTTTTTCTTCTTTAGGCTCAAAACCATCGAGAATATTTACCGCTTCTTCAAATTTATAGCTTTGATAATAGCTCCATGCAATTTCTATCTTAATGTCTGCATTATCAGGATCAAGAAGCAGCTTCTTTTTGTTCTCCTCAATCAGGGAAATATTTGCCCTAAGCATACCTGCTCTTATATTATTGTCATAATTATTTTCCCTTAAAAGCTCCATATAGGCATCTCTTGATGCCTCAAAGTCTCCCTTAAAATATGCCAAATCCGCAAATTTTATTTTAACCGCTGTACTTTCCGGTTCCATTTCTTTTATTTCTTCATAAAATCTTTCTGCATCTTCGATATTTTTTAACAATAGTGCCAGATCACCGCAAAGGCATGTTATATTAAAGTCATCGGGACACTCATCATATAGATTCTTGGCGGCTTCATATATCTCCTTGTGATCAAACTCATCTGCCTCATGAAGCATTATTCTTATCCTTGAAAGTTCAAGATACGGATGATATATTTCCATATCTTCGAGAGTTTCCATAAGTTTTTTTGCCTCATCCTGATCATTTCTTCTAATGGCAGTGTTCATTGTAAGATAATTCTTGATAAACTCGTCCGTTTTTTCACTATCTACATCGTTATCAAAAAGATAATAATTGAAAATATCTATATTTTCAGAATTATCAATTACAAAATCCAGAAAATCCTTCGGAAATTTTTCACTTAATTCGATTTTTCTTTTTTTTATGTCAAAGGTATCAACAATTATTTCCCATATGTTATGCGGAAGCAGAAAGTTTATCATAAGAAACCTAATCAACATTTCAAAAGCATCCGACGAACTGTCAAGTGAAATAAACTCATCCCTGTTAAAAATCTCTCTCCAGTTTTCTTCATCTATTCTTCTTGGATAATCCTTATACAAATTATCTAATTCATAATAAACTTCCCTTAACTCATCCTTAACCGGAAACGGAAATTCATTATCATTTCGTCTAATATTAAAGACTTTCTCTAAAGGGACACGATCTGCAAGCCTTAAAGCCTCCTCATAAGCCTCCCTAAGACGCATGAACCCCTGTTGATCATCCTCCGGATTTACGTCCTTAAGCTTTTCTCTATATGCAGTTTTTAACAAATCCTTATCCTTGGTTTCTTCAATACCAAGAACACTCCATATATTCATTATTATTCTCCCTGTTAAAGAATAAGTAAGAGTGTACCGTTTTTAAGGTGCACTCTTACTAAAATATCATTTATCAATACCGATGTATCAAGACTAAAATTATAACACCTCTTCAAGATTTCTTCTGATAGCCTTGATAAACTCCTCACTGTTTAAAACTTTAACATCACTAAGAGTAGTTATAAGTGCCAAATCCTTAGTCATCTCTCCACCCTCAATAGTCTTGATGGTTGCCGCTTCAAGCTTATCAGCAAAAGCCATAAGCTCAGGGATGTTATCAAGTTCTCCTCTTTTTCTTAAAGCTCCTGTCCAAGCATATATAGTAGCTACAGAATTTGTTGAGGTTTCTTCACCCTTAAGATGCTTATAATAATGTCTTTGAACAGTTCCGTGCGCAGCCTCATATTCATATTTTCCATCCGGTGATACAAGTACCGAAGTCATCATCGCAAGTGAACCAAATGCGGATGAAATCATATCACTCATAACATCACCGTCATAGTTCTTACATGCCCATATGTATCCACCCTCTGACTTCATAACTCTTGCAACCGCATCATCGATAAGCGTATAGAAATATTCTATACCTGTCTCATCGAATTTAGCCTTATACTCTGCATCAAATATCTCCTGGAAGATATCCTTAAAGGTATGGTCATATTTCTTTGAAATGGTATCCTTAGTAGCAAACCAGAGTGTCTGCTTTGTATCAAGCGCATAGTTAAAGCAGCTTCTTGCAAAGCTTTCGATAGAATTATTGATATTATGCATACCCTGTATAATTCCTTCGCTCTTAAACTCATGTATAAGTTCTCTTGTTTCAGTACCGTCTTCTGCAGTAAATACAAGCTCCGCTTTACCTGCTCCCGGTATCTTCATCTCAGATGCTTTATATACATCACCATAGGCATGTCTTGCTATAGTGATAGGCTTTTTCCAGTTTTTAACACAAGGCTCGATACCCTTAACAATGATAGGAGTTCTGAAAACAGTACCATCAAGAATAGCTCTTATCGTACCGTTTGGACTCTTCCACATCTGCTTTAAATCATATTCTGTCATACGGGCAGCATTTGGAGTGATAGTGGCACATTTTACGGCAACTCCGTATTTCTGAGTTGCATAGGCAGAATCAAAGGTAACCTTATCATCAGTTTCATTTCTATACTCAAGACCTAAATCATAATATTCAGTCTTTAAATCTATAAAAGGATAAAGCAATTCATCCTTAATCATCTTCCATAGTATTCTAGTCATCTCATCTCCGTCCATCTCGACTAACGGAGTTGTCATCTTAATTTTTTCCATCTTATTGTCCTCCATTAAAAAATCTTTTCCTATTGTAGCACAAATATGTTATTTTTCCAAATAATTTCTCGATTTTTTTCCTTTCGAATGTACATATGCAAAATAAATAAATTATCAAATGAAATTTCTTGATTAATGTGAAGATAAAATATATACTTATTTACAGCAAACAAAAATATTCGTCAGACATATATTTAATAATTATAATCCGGAGGAAAGCCATGACCTTTACCTATGATGTAAAAAAAAGAAAGGCAAACAGAATTTCATACAGAATTCTTGGTCTTATCTTTACAACTATTGCATTGCTTCAATGTATAACACTTTTTAAAAATCTTACAAAGCATCCTATGCTTACCATGATATTTGCAGTTATGCTGGGTTCCTACGGACTTTATCTTTTTATAATGTCCTTTAGACGTCAGGCATATGATATAACCTACAAATTTTCCGAAGAAGGTATGCTTGTAAAACACAGATACGGTGAATCCATGTACACATTTGACGATATCGAATTTATCACGATGGTAATACCGGATGAGTCACTGATTTATTATATCTTAAATATCAAGGCAAAAAAAGATATCTACACTATCCCTTTCACCAACAAGCGTGAATTCTGTGAAAAGGTTTACGACTTTGTGAATGAAAGAATCAAGCACGATGAGGATGATGTAATATATATCAAAGATAAAAAAGAGGACTAAAAAATGATATTCACAAGCTCAATTTATAAAATACCAATTATAAAAAATGTTATAGTTTATGACGAAACCGACTCCACCAATAACCGAGCCAAGGATTTCGGAAAAAACGGCTGTGTAGACGGAACCCTTGTTATATCCGACTGCCAGACTGCCGGCAGAGGACGTATCGGCAGAAGCTTTTCATCTCCTTCAGGTGAAGGAATATATATGAGTCTGCTTCTGAAACCTGAAATTGATGAAAGCCTAATATCGCAGGTAACATTACTCAGCGGTCTTGCCATATCACGTGCGTTAAATAACGATTTTCAAATCAATACAAACATTAAATGGCCAAACGACCTTCTTTTAAATCAAAAGAAAATAACAGGAATATTAACAGAAAAATGTGAGGATTTCATAGTAATAGGAATCGGCATAAACGTAAACAACAAGCAATTTGACGAGAGCATCAAAGATATAGCAACCTCTCTTTATCTTGAAACCGACAAAGAATATGAGCGAGAAGAACTAATCGAAAAAATCATGAAAGAATTCAGTGATTTATACTTTACTTTCTTGAAAGAACAAAACTTAAAAAGCATCATTGATGAATATAACAGTAAGCTCATAAGCTATGATAAAGATATCTATGTTATTCCGTATGAAATGACAGGAAAACTAAACAATTCATATCAGATAACAGATGATACACTCCCTATCTTTCACTGTATGGGAATTGCACCGGACGGTTCCCTCATCTGCCGTGACTCCTCCGGAAAGCTCTCCCAGCTAAACACAGGAGAAATATCCATCCGAAACGTACACTAATACCACTCACCCCCTGAGGCAATCATAAACCTAATACCACAAATCGGTTAGGTTTAATATAATACTACGCGAAGCGTATCGGTTATATAGGGGTATAAAATATAAGAGGTGTCGAAAAGGTGCTAAGCAAAAGCGTCAGCGTCAGCGAGCTTTGCGTGTACCTGTTTCGATACCTCTTATCATTTATACCATCCTATATAACCGAATAATTACCTACTTATTACGGATTATGATATCCTCACGCTTTGGTCCATTGGATACCATGGTGATCGGGAAGCCGATTTGTTCTTCTATGAATTCTATGTACTTGCGGCAGTTTTCCGGAAGCTTGTCGTATTCCTTGATACCTCTTATATCTTCCTTCCAGCCCGGTAAGGTTTTGAGTACAGGCTTAGCCTTTTCAAGCTTTGTAGTGGTTGGGAAATCAGTAGTTACCTCGCCATCAATTTCATAGCCTACACATACAGGAATCTCATCCAGATAACCAAGTACATCCAAAACGGTAAATGCAACGTCTGTGGTACCTTGGATACGACATCCGTACTTAGTTGCTACACAGTCAAACCAACCCATACGTCTTGGACGGCCTGTGGTTGCACCAAACTCTCCGCCGTCTCCGCCACGTCTTCTTAATTCATCTGCCTCATCACCGAAAATCTCACTTACAAATGCACCTGCTCCGACTGCACTTGAATAAGCCTTTACAACAGTTACAATCTTCTTAATCTCGTATGGTGGAATACCGGCTCCGATTGCACCATATGCAGCAAGCGTTGATGAAGAAGTAACCATAGGATAGATACCATGATCAGGATCCTTCAAGGAACCAAGCTGACCTTCAAGAAGAATATTCTTACCCTCCTTAATTGCATCCCATAAAAATGCAGATACATCACATACATAAGGTTCAACCATCTTCTTATATTCCATAAGAGTATTAAATGTCTCGTCCGCATCTATAAGCGGTTTATGATAAAGATGTTCAAGCAAAATATTTTTCTGAACTATAACTCTTTCAATCTTTTCACGAAGTGCAGCCTCGTCAAAAAGCTCACTTACCTGAAAACCAACCTTTGCATATTTATCCGAATAAAAAGGAGCTATTCCCGACTTGGTAGAACCAAAGGACTTACCTGCAAGTCTCTCTTCCTCATACTGATCAAATAAAATATGATAAGGCATAACCATCTGTGCCCTGTCTGATACAAGTATCTTAGGCATAGGTACATTTTTATCTGTTATAGACTTTATCTCTTTAAACAAAACAGGAATATTAAGTGCGACACCATTTCCTATTATACTTGTTGTGTGATCATAAAAAACGCCTGATGGCAATGTATGAAGTGCAAATTTACCGTAATTATTTACAATTGTATGACCTGCATTTGCACCGCCCTGAAATCTGACGATTATATCAGCATTTTCAGCCAGCATATCAGTTATCTTACCTTTTCCTTCGTCGCCCCAATTAGCTCCGACTACTGCTTGAACCATATTGTGCTACCTCCACATATAATTGTTTGTCAAATAATAAAAATATATGACAACCAATATAATATAATACATTAAAGTGCTGATAAAATCAATTATTATTTATCAGCACTCTATATTTTTTATCAGTATTCAAATCTAAAAATTGATTATAACCAACTCTCGAAGATTACTCGTTAGCCTTTAATTGACTTACCATATCAAGCTTTTTGATTCTTCCTGTAAATAACAGACTGGTAACAATCGATGTTATAAACACCAAAAGATATGATTTTATATAATCCATCGGCTTCGTAAATATAGCATAATCATACTGCTCGCCATTGGTATCCATCATGGCGGTTATCATTGCCTTTCCGATTGGAGTACCGACAATTACGCCAAAAATTGTAAGCCATAAATTTTGTACAGTCATAAGATTTGCAATCTTCTTATCCGAGAGTCCGAGCACTCGCAGTGTAGCAAGCTCTCTTTTTCTTTCATTAAACGAAAGATTTCCGGCATTATATAAAACAATTACGATAAACATAACCGCAAATAAAGCAAATACGGCAATAAGCGCGTCCATAGCCTCCCATGCAGAGTCAAAGTTTTCTATCATTTCCTCCTTTGAATAAGCTGAGGTTACAAAATCATTTTTAAGTACCTCCTCCTTATCAACCTCCATATTGGTAACAAGCTGGTTAGGATGATAGGATACATTTTCAAGCTTCTCAAAATCTTCCCTTAGCATTGTTATGCCCTGAACATTAAAATTACGATTAATGATACCCACCTTGGACTCATACCAGGTGTTTTCACCATATACGTGCCAATATACAGTATCACCCTCGGAAAGATCATATTTTTTTGCAAGCTTTCTTGTAAGTGCAACAGACCCCGGCTTTAGGCTTATAGGATTAATATCCTTATCCGTAAGACCATACAGGTTCTTACCTTCTGTAACCACAAGACTGCAGGCGTCACGATCATCGGACGGTGCTTCCTTTTTCTTCGCTATCTCAATCTGTGTCATCATAATAAGCTCGCCGTCATATTTATCCGAAAGCTCATCTGCTGCTTTTACATCAACATTTCCCTGAAAGGCTATCTGGAAATTATAATCCGACACCTTTTCCATACTCCACTCCTTCATCTTGGTCATGGTAGTTCCACAGAAAAATGCCGAAAGAGCAAATGCCGTTCCAAAGAAAAGTCCGATAAGACACATAGCCGTGCGGAGCTTTGAACGGGATATATCTCTTAAATTATATGTACTTGTAAAGCTAAGCTTATTCCAAAACGGAAGCTTTTCAAATATTGTATTTTTACCTGATTTAGGCGGTGCCGGTCTAAGTGCAGCCGCAGGCTCTATGCGAAGAAGCTTTTTGCAGCTTAAGTATGAGGAAAGCATACAGGCAAGCACAACCACAAGAGCACATATATAAAACTCAGGTAAAAACTCAGGCTTCCAGCCCGGAAGCGTATAAAACTTTTTAAGTACAAACATAAGCTTTCTTATCGCAAACATACCAAGGTATATACCTATAAATGAACCGACAATCGAAGGTACAAAACTGTATGAGGAATAGTGCAGTGCTATCTTCCAAGGCTTTACACCCAGAGCACTCATGGTACCTATCTGGGTTCTTTGTGCCTCTATAATTCTTCTCATGGTTGTCATTATGATAAATATACTTACAACCACAAAAATACCTGCAAACACATACGAAAACGCATTATGCTGCTTCATTTCGCTCACATAGCTTTTTATGCCAAATATGGAATCATCATCAATAAGCACAGAATAGTTACCGTCAAGTGCCTCTGAAATCTTACTGTCAAGACTCTTTACATTATCGGCATCCGTTGTAAATATAATCTGAGTCGGTTTTATAAAAGAAAACTCAGGTGCAGCATCATAGGACATATACATATATACGATATTCTTATAATCCGTATCCATATCCTTGTCAGCCTTTATGTAGATATGCTCAAAGGAATAGATAAAGCCGGCAACCTTTTTCTTTATCTTAAGGCCCATCACATTAACTTCGATGCTGTCGCCAAGCTCTATATCCCACGCAGCAGCAAACTGCTTATTAATCCATACACTATCCTTATCTTTTGGATTAAAATCCTCGCCCTCCACGAGATAAGGCTTTGAGACCACATTTTCATCCTCAAGATAAAGCACAACCTGCGCCTGATCATATTCCACCGTCTCACCCGAAAGCTCGGTTCTTAGCTGGGCGTCCTTAACAGCTGAAAGCGCCTTAATCGCATCAAGCTCATCTTCTGTAAAGCCTTCTCCGTATATCCAGCCATCCGCACGATTATACTCCTCGCCAAGCTTATCCATTCTTCTGAGACCGCCTGAAGCCTCACTCTTAAACGCTGAAAATGTAACCAAAGCAAGCACCGAAAGAAGGAGAACCGATATAAACTGTCCGATATTTTTAATAATATCGCGTAACATCTTTTTTACAAGCATTACCACTCAACCTCCTTAACAGGAACCGGATTTTCATTAATCTTAATCTCCCTTATCTTACCGCTTCTCATACGGATAACCTTATCGGCACACTGGGCTATATCAGCATTGTGTGTAACCAGGATAACCGTATTACCCTTTTCGTGTGCCATACGTTGAATCAAATCAAGCACCATAACACCTGTCTCCGAATCAAGTGCACCGGTCGGCTCATCTCCAAGTATAAGCTTAGGGTTCTTGGAAAGAGCTCTTGCAATCGATACTCTTTGCTGTTCACCACCGGACATCTGTGAAGGGAACTTATTTACGTGCTCTGAAAGTCCTACTTCCTCAAGCATCTTAACCGGATCAAGAGCATCCTTTACAATACTTTTTGTAAGTGCAACATTTTCCTTAGCCGTAAGACTTGGTATCAGATTATAAAACTGAAATATAAAGCCAACCGAATTTGCACGATAATCGGAAAGTTCCTTTCTCTTAAGCTTGGCGATATTTACACCGTCAACAAATACATCCCCTTCTGAAGGGCTGTCCATACCACCGAGTATATTAAGAACAGTTGACTTACCCGCACCGGACGGTCCAAGCACAACCACAAATTCTCCTTTATCACTGGTAAAGCTTACATCTCTTGCAGCTATCTGTTCTGCCTCACCTTTACCATATATTTTAAATACATTTTTAAACTCTATAAATCCCTTATCCATATATTTCCTCCTAAAAATATAAGCTGTATTCTTACAATAGAGAATTATAGCACAGTTAGTTTAAACTAACAAACATTTTATAAAAACAGAACTGTTGCTTTAACGCAACAGTTCCTTCCATATAGTATTATTATTTTACTGTACCCATATTTGCCTCTACCATTTATTTAAACATAAAATTTCAGGCAAATATAACAATATCACTCGCCATATATTCCGTTGCCACGCACAGACACCTCTCCATAGGCAATATTAATCACATTTCCTTTATTATCAATAGCAATTAATCGCCCCTTTTCATCGATGCCTTTTGAGTGCACCGTCTGTCTTTGCTCACCTTTTACAATATCTATATTACAGTCATAATGAACCAGATGAGCATTGTAGTCGTTAATCAAATTCGATATACTTTTTTTCTCAAAAAAGGAAACCAGCGTTCTGTCAATTTCATTGAGCACCTCTGCTGCAAGAACATTTCTGTCAATCATAGTACCAGTCTCTCGTCTTAATGAAGTCGCCTTTCCCTCAATTTCTTCCAAAAAATTTTCTTGATTGACATTAATTCCAATACCCACTACCAGGGATTTGAGTTTACCATTTGCAAAGTCTGCCTCAGCAAGAATTCCGCATAGTTTACGACCATTTAACAGAATATCATTAGGCCATTTAATCTTTACCGGAACATCCAACGTTCTTTCGATCGTTTTTGCGACACAAAGTGATACAAGAATCGGAACAGAAAAAACAAGGCCGGTAGTTATATCATTCGTAAGAGCAAACGTCATATAAATTCCAACATGTCCTTCAGACTTCCAAACTCTGCCGTGACTTCCTCTTCCGGCATCCTGTTTATCCGCTATAACTATCAAACCTTGTTTTGCTTTTCTTTTTGCTTCAAGATTAGTCGAGTCGATCTTCTCAAAAAAAATCACCTTGTTGTCCAAAATCTTACAGTCAAGAATCTTTTCTATTTCATTCGCACAGAATCTGTTGATCATTTTTCCACCTCAGCTGTATTATTTTAGCATCAGGCATTTTTTTTATCAAAAACAGTTGTAATCTTGATGCTTATATATCCAAATAATACACCAATAAAATTAGCAAGTGCAATATAAATTGCTGCATTCAAGAGTGCCGGAATTCCATCAAAATGCATATATGTACCATTTGCATATCCTACAAACAAACATGAGTATGCATTAAAGGATATGAGTGATAATGACATTGCCGGAATTTTGAGTGTAAGCATAAGCAAAAATACTGTGATAACAACAGCTATTATCGTAGCAGGCATACTTGGCATAAATTTCCCAAACAGGTCGATAAGTTCGAAGGCTGCGGCAGCAAGAACTGAACCCGCGATAAGCGGCGGGATACTTTTTCCAATAAGTTCCGGTTTGGATCCCAGTGCAAAATACCAAGCCCAACCTACAAATAATGCCCAAACAGGAACATCAATGTACATAAACAAACAGGAAACACCTGCAAGAATTGCTACTGAAAAATCTAATGATGTTAATTTCTTCATAATGTACTCCTTTCTGAAAAAAAACTCACACTGCATTTGCAGTGTGAGGAGCTCCTTTGCCCAATATGATTTTTTTATTCTGCAAAATATCCATCCAGATTCACAACCTCTACGCCATTAGCTTCAAGTGTTGACCTGACTGCTTTTGCAACATCTACTGCATTTGGTGCATCACCATGTATACACACTGTACAACCATCTACATCAATAAGCTTTCCGTCCACGGTATCGATTTTTCCTTCAATAGCAACCTTGAGTGCACGATCTGCAACCTCCTGTGGTGAACGGGCCTTTTTAACTCGCTCAAGCATCCAGTTTCCGTTTTCATCATATCCAAGATCGATGAGAACCTCCGGTGCAATTTTCATTCCTCTTTCTTTTGCTCTATTTAGGGCTTCACAGCCTGTATGAAGCATGATCCTCATTTCCGGATCATATTCATATACAGTGTCAAGAAAAGTATCAATGTATTTTTCCTGCTCGCCAACCATGCGATAAAGTATTCCGTGTGGCTTGATGTGCTGAAGATTCATTCGATGAATCTTTAGAAAAGCATCCATAGCACCAAGCTGATAAAGAATGTCTGCTCTTAATTCTTCAGGTGAAATATCCATCTGTCTTCTTCCAAATCCCTGTCTATCCGGAAGGCCTATATGCGCTCCAACGGCTACACCGTACTGTTTAGCCCAATTAATCGTTCTGTCAAGCACAAGGGGATCACCTGCATGAAAACCGGTCGCTATATTGGCTGAAGTTACAAATGGCATAAGCGCTTCGTCATCACCTAAGGTATACCGTCCAAAGCTCTCACCCATATCTACATTAATATCAATCTTCATATCGTAGTCTCCTTCCTGAAGTAATATGGAAAATCTGCACTGCGAGATTACCCTCAGGGCACGTTTTTTATAATACCGGTATTAATTATTCTGCATCAAGAATGATCATCGGAGTTCCAACATCCATCTCATCCCATTCGGCAACAAGTATTTCTTTTACAACTCCCGCTTTTTCTGTCTGGCAGCTCATCTCAGTTTTCATACAGTTGATAACTGCTAATTCCTGACCCGCTTCTACTTTGTCTCCAACCTCACAAACAACTCTTGCTACCAATCCAGGCATATGTGCTAATAATTTGTATTCCATAATTTTGTCCTCCTATTTGATAAATTAATTATTATACTATCAGATCTGCTGCTTCAAACATCTGTTCTCTTTCTTTTCTTGCTTCTGTCGCTTCTTCAAGTGTTGTAAACTTGAAGTGCATTTTATCTCTCGCCGGAATTCCCTGTCCTATCTTCCAAAGGTCTGCGTTAATAACCTGAGCCACACAACAGAAACCTCCAAGTGTTGGACCGTCTGCAACGAGAACTGATGGAGTATTACCTGTAATGTTAAGACCACCGCGGATATTGTATCCATGATCAACAATGTTAGATGGATGACTGCCTCCCTTTCCACCATCTTCTCTTGCCCAGAACATTGATCCGTCGACTTCTTCAAGTCTATACGCTGCCCTGTTTGCGTTATGTGAAATCTTAAAGCTGTGGCTAAATAGGTAATTCATACCTTCTTCTGTTACATAATCCGGAGCTGAGTTAGGTCCCGGGATTGTTCTGAGTTCCCAGTCATTCTCATAATCCGGCATATATTTTGGATTAAGTTTTTTACCGGCAATACCTGTAATGTCCTTCTTGAAAACCTTAACAATATCATCCTTTGCAAGTTTTCTGCCTTCAAACCCACCGTAATTTCCAAAGATACAGGTTGAACGGCTTCCCAAATATTTCTCCACATCAACACCACCAGCCGGAATTAAGTAGCTTCTGAATCCCTTCTCACCAAAATGTGAAAGCTTGAGGTGATCTCCAACTTTTACTGCAACCGCTTCCCACATTGGCATTGGCTCATCATTGAGTGTTGGTGACATATCAGCACCCGTAAGTGCAATCACCCCATCTTCAACAAATTCGAATTCGCAATAACCACCGGCAATTTCAAGTCCCGCATCGGTAAGTTCATTTCCTACGATTTTATTTCCAAGCTGAAGTGCTAAGTTATCCATCGCTCCGGCTGCAGCCATTCCAAGTCCCATGTAGCCGAGACGACCTGGCCAATCTTCCACAAGTATTTCAATTCCGCCATTAACAACTTTT
This sequence comes from uncultured Lachnospiraceae bacterium, assembly GCA_902762955.1. GTDB lineage: Bacteria > Bacillota > Clostridia > Lachnospirales > Lachnospiraceae > Coprococcus_C. The sequence continues at coordinate 45,584 of CACWQH010000005.1, read as the reverse complement.
ATCATATCGTTCGCCTCCTTATAACTTTGGTGCTGTCTGAGAACCAATTCTCTGTTTTTCAGCAAATTCTGTCGCTCCATTTACAACTTCTGGCTGTGCAAGGAAATTAAGATAATCTTTAACAACGATCTGACTCTCCTTAATGTCGTAAACATAATCTGTCTTGTCATGTACGTGGTCATAAATATCAAGAATTTCTTTTTCACTTGCCTCAACGAATCTGATTCTATCTCCTGATGGACGGTATAAGAACGGACCATCTTTGAACTGTGGATGTTTCATTGAGAACTGGAAGGTTGGAATTGTACGACCAAACAACTGATATCCACCACCTGTTGCCGTTGTGTATGTGAAGAGGCATGCACCTCCGATACCAACTGCGCCTTCCGGTGTCCAAATACGAGGTGGATTGTATTTTGGAACAATCATCTTACATCTTGGATCCATTGGCCAGAAGAAACCTCCGCCCGGCCAGAAACCGCATCCACTGTTGTACCAGTCTGTGGTAAGAAGCATTTTCTTTATATCATCGACTGTACATCCATTACACTGTGCCATGTAATCCAAGTTGTAGCCATCTTCACAGTTAGGTGCATCCGGACGAACCTGCTTGAGATATAATTCAACTGCTTTCTTTGTCTGACTATCCTCAAATGCGATCGGAAGGGTGATAATCCTGGAATCAATTACCATATCATCTACACCTGCGATTGACTCTTCAATATCTTTAATCTTATCAATGATCTGCATCGGCGAGATCACTGATGGATCAAAATGAATCATATTACATCTGAGAGATGGAAGTGTTTCAATAAGTCCATTAATATTTGCTGCTTTGATTTTTGCATCTGCAGCAAGGATCCTAAACGAATCCAAGAGTTCAACTCTCTGCTCATGTCCATACTCAACCTGTATGAAACCATCTCCTGCTTTACGAAACAAAATTTCAACTCTGTCTCCTTCTGCAGGAAGGGTGTCTAGAATTACTTCGTATTTACTCATATCTGATTCCTCCTATTTTGTTAATTCATAAAAGTAATTGCTTACTTGGTTACCTGCCTCATGCCTTACATGGCAAGATTAAATTTCTTCCTTATCATTGTTACCAGAATATCTGCTGTATCTTCTACTCCACCATATAAACCACTGTCGATAAGGATATCCTTGTATTCAACATTCTCACTGTAGGCTTTAGCATAATGCATATTGTAGGATTCTCTGGCATCATCAACATCCTCAATCATCTTTTCTGCTTCTTCTCTTGTCATATGTAAGCTCTGTACACAGTTGTTAAGTCTGTCTTCTTTAGAAGCATATACGAAAATACTGAAATGATTGTTAGTATTTCTTAAAATATAATCCGAACATCTTCCAACAAATACTGCTGATTCTTTTGCTGCGATTTCTTCTATAATTTTCTTCTGTGCCTCAAAGATAAGTTCCTGTTGTTCTGCCGTTGTTTTTCCCAGTGGGTAAGCCATCTTTGAAAACTCAGGATTATTAAGTTCCTCACCATCATCAACCTGTGATACCGGTAAATTCATTTCTTTTGCCAGCTTGTCAACTATATCTCTGTCATAGTAGTTAATTCCTAACTTCTCAGCAATTCTCTTAGCAATAGGTCTTCCAAGACTGCCAAACTGTCTTGAAATTGTTATGCAATAATTTTCAAGTCCGATATTGACCTTTTCATTCTGAAGAAATGCTGTGGTGAAATTACCAGCTGCAAAATTATGGTTTCTCATGATTGCAATATCTGTATTGATCGTGGTAGATACGCCCTCCATTGTGAAACCTTTAAGGGCATTGATCATATTAGATATGCAATGTTTTCTGTCCTCGCCATAAGTAATTAGTTTACAAAGCATCGGATCATAGAATGGCGAAACCTTAAAGCCCTCCTTAAGTGAATGCTCAATACGGATATTACCGTCCTTGTTTTCCGGAAAAACAAGTTTAGAAAGAGTTCCAGGTGCCGGTTTAAAGGTCTTCGGATCTTCTGCATAAATCCTACATTCAATGGCGTGTCCTTTAAGTTCAATATCCTCCTGTTCATAAACAAGTCTTTCACCGCTTGCAACCAGAATCTGCTGCTCAACTAAATCTGTATTTGTTACATATTCCGATACCGGATGTTCAACCTGAAGTCTTGCGTTGATTTCCATGAAATAAAACTCTCCGTTTGCTCCTCTTAAGTATTCCATCGTTCCTGCACCGGAATATTTCATAGCTTTGATTATTTTCTTTGTGTAAGAATAAAGCCTGTTTCTATCCTCTCCTGATACAACAGGTGACGGAGATTCTTCAATAATTTTCTGGAAACGTCTCTGGATCGAACACTCTCTTTCACCAAAGCAAACCACGTTACCGTAATCATCAGCCATGAACTGAACCTCGATATGCCTTGGGCTCTCAACCATCTTCTCAATGTATATATCGCCGCTGGCAAATGCCATCTGTCCGATACGCTGCATACTTTCGAAAACTGCTTGAGTAACCTTTTCCGATTCAAAATGATCGATCTTTTCGATTCCTTTTCCTCCGCCACCCTTATCAAGTTTAAGGAGGATCGGAAGTCCGACTCTTTTGGCTGTTTCATAAATCTCTTTGATTCCTGATATTGGTTTTACGGTACCGGGTGTAACAGGAACTCCGTATTTGTCAGCTACAATTCTGCAATAACACTTTGATTCTATGTTCTCAAGTATTTCCGGATCAGGTCCTATCCATTTTGCACCGGTCTCAGCGACTGCTTTTGCGAATGCGGCTGATTCCGATAAAAATCCATATCCGGGATGAACTGCATCAGCACCTGATTTTTTTATTGCTTCCGTAAGTGCTTCTATGTTAAGGTAGCTCTTTACCGGAGCTGAAGGTCCGATGTAAACAGCCTCCGTAGCCTTGCTGATGTAATCAGCATCCTTATCTGCATCAGAGTAAACAACCACTGTTTCAATCCCCATCTTTTCACAAGTTCTAATGATTCTATTAACAATTTCACCTCTGTTGGCGATTAAGATTCTTTTGAGCATATTTGATTTTCCTTTCAGTAAAATTTTTTTCGTCTAAAATGTGATAAAAAAATGACAAAGCCGAAATACGATTCACGTATGACGCCTTTGCCATTTGGTATGTTAACTATAATTCATATTTTTTCCGTAAACAAGTGAATGCTTTCACATTATTTTCGGCTTTTACTGTGCATCATGCACAATGCATTTTGTTAAACTTACATTGCCTTTTTGTAAAGATCTGCTATCTCATCCCTGGTAAAAACCACCGGATTATAGGAAATACCTGCTGCTGATACTTTCATACAGTTATCTGCCATCCAAGGAATATCTTCCTCTGTAAGCCCTAAATCCTTAAGACCTACCTTGAGATTCAGTTTTACTAACAACTCTTCTATCATCTTTGCACAATCAGTCTCATCCTTGCCACCTAATAATTCAGAAATTCTGGCGAATTTCTCCGGAAGACCTTTATAGGAAGCTTCAATAACTACCGGTGTTAGTGCTGCAAGACCCTGACCATGTACTATATCTTTCAGCCCGCTTGCCGGATGTTCCATACCGTGTGCAAGAGTTACACCTGCCTGATTGATAACCATTCCACCTATTGTACTGGCAACTGTGATCATATCCCACAACTCTTCATCTTCTGAACCTTCATAGAGCTTAACAATGGATTTTGATATAAGCTCAATTGCATATATTGACAGTGCATCCGTAAACGGAGTGGCATTTTTTGATGTATATGCCTCAATATTGTGGCACAGTGCATCAAATCCTACGCTTGCCAAAACTTTCTTTGGCATTGTCTTCATACAGTCCGGATCGACGATAGATACCTTTGCTATAATCGCTCCACATCTAAGTGATTTCTTATCTCCGGTGTCAGGATTTGTCAGTACCGCAAATCCGTTTCCTTCCGAACCGGTTCCGCAGGTTGTTGGAATCAGAACAATCGGAAGTGCAGATTCACTGTATAGTTTACTAAATATGTAGTCACTGATGTCACCATCATTAACTGCTAAAAATGCTATTCCTTTCGCACAATCCATTATGCTTCCACCACCAATTGCAACCACAAAGTCACATCCGTTCGCTTTTGCAAATTCTGCACCCTCTATTGCAGTCGTGGTTAAAGGGTTCTGTGTTACTTTATCAAAAAGAACACTGTCAATTTCTGAATCATCAAGTGACTTTTTAACCTTATCATATAAACCGGATTTTTTTGCACTGGAATTTCCGGTAACGATGAGAGCTTTTTTTCCATATGGTTTACTGAGCTCACCCACATCACTTACTTTTCCTTTTCCAAATACAATATTGACCGGAAGAAAATGTCTAAATTCCATACTTTTACTCTCCTACCGCTTTGCCATTGCTACAACTATTGCTTTCTCAAAAATATCAAGTCCGACTTCAAGCTGCTCATCTGTCATTACAAGTGGAGCTAAGAATCTGATAACATTTCCATAAGTTCCTGCTCCTTCAACCATGAGTCCGTTGTTCACGCATTCGCTAATTATCGCTCCTGTGAGCGCTGCATCAGGCTCCTTTGAAACTTTGTCTTTTACGAATTCGATGCCGACCATTCCTCCAAGTCCCCTGATATCGCCAATACAATCATATTTTTCCATCATCTTTGTGTATCTTGTAACTACCTTTTTTCCAATTTCAAGAGATCTGCCGGCCAGATCATCTCTCTCCATGATTTCTATTGTCTTAAGCGATGCTGCACAAGCAAGTGCGTTACCACCATATGTACCACCAATTGTTCCGGTTGCTACTGCTTCCGCTACTTCATCTCTTGCAATTATTGCTGACAAAGGTACACCTGCTGCAATTGATTTAGCTGTTGCTATGATATCCGGTTCAACGTCGGCTTCCTGCCAATACTGTGAGGCAAACATACGGCCTGTTCTGCAGAAACCTGACTGAACCTCATCTGCGATAAGCATTATGCCGTTCTCATCACAGATTTTTCTGATTTCTTTAATCCACTCTATTGGAGCCGGGATAAATCCACCCTCACCCTGAAGAGGTTCAACAACGATTGCTGCAATTGTATTTGCAGGAGCACACTGCTCAAATACCGCCTTAACTGAATCCAGATAGTACTCACAAGCTTTTTCCTGTGGCATTCCTGCCGGATTACGGTAGTAGTAAGGGAACTGAGCACGAAATATACCATCCGGGAAAGGTCCCATTCCTATTGCATATGCTTTTTTTGATGTCATTGACATTGTAAGTAAAGTTCTTCCATGAAATGCTCCGGAAAAAACAATGATATTTGGTCTTCCGGTATATG
>CACWQH010000005.1:0-40244 GCA_902762955.1 uncultured Lachnospiraceae bacterium | reverse complement strand
AAAAAACACTTTCTTATGATCACCTTTTACCGGAGCAATCGATCCCAGCTTTTCAGCGAGCTCAACATATCCTTCATGAGTAACTACATTGAACATTCCATGGAAATATTTTTCTGCCTGGGCTTTTACTGCCTCAACTACATCAGGATGACAATGTCCGATATTGAGAACACCAACACCACCGATCCAATCAAGAAAACGATTTCCATCAACATCTTCAATAATAGCTCCCTCAGCATGATCCATAACAACCGGATATGAGCATCTTATTGCACTTGGAACTGCTTTAGATCTTCGCTCTATAATCGCTTGAGCGTTTGGTCCCGGTAGTGTATCTGTAATAATTTTTGGTAATTCATTTCTTAGCATAGGCTTGTACCTTCCTTTCAAATCAGGTTTTTGTTGTTTTAACTTGTAACAATCCTAATTCCTTTTTCTTCACAGTACAATGTTTAAAAAAAACATATTTTCCAAAAGTCACTATGCACAATGCACATTTTTCTATATTTTTTTCTTGAAAAATATCTCATGCTATGATACTGTTATGCAAAACACACAAGTGAGGAAAGTCATGTCTATTCAGTTTAAAAAAATATTCGAGGAAACAAAAGAAAAATACGAATTAAACCTTATTGCAGGCGATGACGGACTAGATAGCATTATGTACTGGTTGTATATAGCGGAGGATCCTGATAATGTTGCTTTTTTCCGCAGTGGTGAGCTTGTTATCACCACAGGTGTGCTTATCAGGAATGACTCTGATGCTCTGCTTCGTTTTATAAAAACTCTGAAAACCAAGGATACCTGTGGCCTTATAATCAATACAGGAAAATATATCAATAGAGAGGAAATTCCTGATACTGTTATTAATTACTGCAACAAAAACAATTTTCCTCTGTTAACTATGCCGTGGCACATACATATTTATGATATTTCCAGAGACTACTACAACAGAATTTTCTACGACAGTACAAAGGACGATGACTTGAGCAACGCACTTCACAATATATGTAATGATGCAAAACCGGCAACAGAATACAGAACTCTACTGGAAAAACACAATCTGAACCCTGAGCAAACCTATAGATTATCCATAATCAATCTGTTAAAAAATGATGGTTCGAATTTTGACATGAAAACTATTCCTGACTATGCATATTATTTGAACCTCTTGCGTTTCTCCTTTATTCGACATAATTTTACCGGACACCTGTTTTTGGATGGTTCTCTTATCATAGTAGTGGCAAAGGATATCACATCAAACAACCTAAGAATTCTTCTTTCAGACATTGAGTCCCGCCTTCCATCCTCTAAGAATTATTTTACCTATCACATAGGAATCAGTGATGTAGCAGTAAATATGTCAATTCTGCCTGTTGCATATAATCATGCACTCTATGCCCTTCGCTTTGCGACGGCTACCAAAGTGAGTCACTCCTTCTATGACGATCTGGGTGTTCTCAAATTAATTTACGAAATCAAGGATGTATCTGTAATTGAAAAATACGTTCATGACAAACTTGGGAAGGTTTTAGATTACGACAGTCAACATAACACGGCACTCAAAGATACCCTAAAAAGCTATCTGCTAAATCAAGGCAATATATCAGCAGTTGCAAGTGAATGTTTTTGCCACAGAAACACTGTAAGCAATCGAATAGAATTACTTACAAATGAACTTGATCTTCACATAGAAGACAGAAAAGAAAGATTTGAACTTATGGTTGCTCTGTTCTTGAGAGACCATACATTTATGACCTGATTAACATTAACATAAATCCTATCACGGAAACAGCAACATGTATCTTTGACGCAGCCGTAACTACATCCTTTGATTCACTTACGCTAAAGAAACAAGTAAAGATACATGCACCTATTGCAAATTCACTTTATTTATATATTATCAATACTCATCAAAAAATAATTATTTATTCCGTTATTTTACTTTTGATAAATACCGATATAGATGTTATAATTAAAATCGAAAGTTTATACGACAAGAAAAAGGAGCGATTATATGCTTTTTATAGATGGTGTGGGATATGTAAATGAACAAATTCCGGTATCAAATCAGATAAATACGACGCAAACCTCATATATCAAATCTAGTGAATTTGATAAAATACTGGAACAGGAAACTGAGAATTTAAATCAGTCGGAGAAAACCTATAACCTTGAAGCTATTTTTAAAGAGGCATCAGAAACCTACGGAATATCCGAGGATTTGCTTAAGGCGATTGCCTACAACGAATCACGCTTTCAACCGGGTGTAACCTCTTCAGCCGGAGCTATGGGTATCATGCAGCTTATGCCGGATACAGCACAGGCTATGGGCGTTGAAGATGCCTACGACCCATACCAGAATATAATGGGTGGTGCAAAACTTTTAAGGTATCTGTCCGATTTATATGATGGCAATACCTCTCTTATGATAGCAGCCTACAACGCAGGAACAGGAACCGTGGCAAAATACGGTGGAGTTCCTCCAATTGAAAGCGTTAATAATTACATTTCAAAAGTATACGATACTATGAATTCCGGAATAGCACAAAATGTTCCTGATGTTGCTTATTCTGTAAATACATCCGGTGCAGCGAACAGTACAAATTCAGCAAACACCGGTTTAAGCTCTGATAGCGGCAATAACAAATTTACATCAGGCAATGTGCAGACAGGATCAATTAATCCATATGCATATAGTAACCTTTCATCTTCGGAAGCTGCAGCAGCCGCTGTTCTTGCAAAGACCGGCGAAACCGCGACCACTAATATATATGACTACAGAACCGGTAATAGCTTAAACAGCCTGCTATCCTACTCCGAATACGACTTGCTTGTAAGCTTCTATGAAAATATGCTTGATATAATTGCAAAGCTCGGAGATACGGGAAGCTCAACTGATGATAACGACTACATGAGTTCATATCTTTATAACAATCTTAGCTACACAAAAAATAATATTAATCTGCTATCAAACGACAGCTTAAACATACTGAAAAACATAGAAATGTGACAAGGCTCATACCCCGTGTCACATTTTATGATAAATCCGCTTTCATCTTTGATTTGAATGCCAATGAAGCTAATAATCCTATGACTGCTGCACTGGCTATAACAATTATTATAGGAATTATGAAGATATCTGCACCAAAGTCAAGCTTAATGGCTGAACGAGCTGATTTAGTACAATAGTAGAACGGAAGCACTTTGCATATCTTCAACATAACACCGCCGATTGAATCCGCATCAAACCAGATGGCTCCAAGGAAAGAACCAAGTGATATGATTATTGAGCAGATACCGGGTGCAGATTTTTCGTTAAACAATGTTCCAAATAACAATCCAAATCCGATAAACATTATCGAAGAAGGAATAAGCGCAATGAGTGATATAAGCATACCGCCGATATTTAAGCCTACATCCGTTATAAAGGAAATAATAAATGAGGCTATATAAATTATTATGCTCTGTACGGTGCTTATTATGAACATCGGAAGGATGTAACCGATTGTAAAATCCTTTGAAGTCATTGGAGAAGCATACATTCTTACAAGGAATGAACCGCTTCTGTCCTTTGAAACGGTAAGTGAGGTAAAGAGCATTACAAAGGTTTGTCCAAATACCGCGACACCTGCAGAAAGGCTGTCGATATGAAATACCGTTACAGCTTCTTTAGGTATGCTTGTATCAACAATTGTCATAATAATCAGCATAACTAACGGAAATGCAAGACAAAATATATAACTTAACGGATCTCTTAATATTTCTTTTCTGTTTCTTTCTGAAAATGCTTTGATTTTATTCATTTGCCGACACCCCGCTTTCTGCTATTGTTACAAATGCTTCTTCAAGTCCTTTACCTTCTTTTCCCGCAGCCTTTTCTATTTCATCAAGTGTTCCGCAGGCGACTATCTTTCCGGAAAGCATGATTGCTATACGATCGGAAAGGTGTTCGGCTTCTTCCATATAATGAGTGGTAAGAACTATAGTCATCTTACCTTTTAGATTCTCAATAGCACGCCATAGCTCTCTTCTGGCAAGTACATCGAGTCCGAGTGTCGGCTCATCTAAAAATAACACCTTAGGCTCGCTTATAAGTGCCATAGCGATAGATAACTTTCGTTTCCAGCCTCCCGAAAGAGTTTTTGCCCTTTGGTTTTCAACTTCTGTCAAACCGAATATCGATTCTATTTTATTTATTCTTTCTTTAATTTTCTCCTTATCCGTATAATATATAGCAGCCATAAATTCAAGATTCTCGCGCACTGTAAGATTATCAGCAACAGCAGTATCCTGTGGAGATATACCTATTATCTTTTTTACCTCACCGGATTCTTTTATACAATCATTTCCATTTACAAATGCCTCTCCCGATGTCGGAGTAGAAAGGCATGCAAGCATCCTGATTGTCGTTGTTTTACCTGCACCGTTTACACCAAGCAATGAAAAAAGTTCGCCCTCTTTAATTGTAAGATTAAGAGAATCAACTGCTGTCTTATCTTTATATTTTTTAGTAAGATTTTTAGTTTCGATAGTATTCATAATACACCTCGTGATCTATGATAATTTCATTAATTTACTATTACATTATTTATAAAAATTCATAAAGTTATTTTAGTTTTTTTAATAGACTAAAAATTTTCAAGTGGATTTTTCATATTTACAAGCGCGATACCTTTTCCTTCATCACCAAGTACCAAAATAGCATCTCCCGGATTGATATCAAAAATTTTTCTGCAGTTTGCAGGAAGGGTTATCTGACCTTTTTCATTGACCTTACATAAGCCGAAAACATGCTTCCCATCGCCTATATCCTCTTTTGCAGTAAGATTTCTCACAAGCGTATCAATGGTAGTTTTATACAAGTCAGCCAGTTTCATACAGCTTTCAATATCCGGAAGTGACTCACCCTTTTCCCACTTTGCAACCGCCTGACGTGATACACCGAGCTTTTCAGCAATCTCTTCCTGTGAATAACCGTTTTGCTTTCTGTAAACCTTTAAATTACTATATTGAATTCCCATCAAATTATTATATTGAATATCCATTTTATCACGTATAACCCAATTATCAATTGATATTGGATTCTCTCCTTTCTCCCACCTCGTATATATTAAATCACTCATAAAATGTAACGTCAATATACCAAAATTAACATTTATGTTAAGAATGATAACATTTTACGAAAATGTTATCCAACAAAGACAAAATGTGACACACGAAGCGTGTCGGTTATATAGCGGTATAAAAATAAGGAGCACCGAAACAGTTACACGCAAATCTCGCTATCGCTCACGATTTGCTTAGCAACTTTTCGGTGCTCCTTATTTTTTATATCATGCTATATAACCGACCCGATCTATTCTATACCGTAAAGTATCTTTACGAGTTCGGAGTCTTTGTCAAGTATAAGTGTGTTGTTATTTCCTTTTAATGAAGCCTTCAATGCGTCAAGTCCTCTTATATAGTTATAAAAATCTGCTTTGTCCGGATCATTATATGCTTCAGAAAGGATTCGCATATATTCTGCTTCGCCCTCTGCTATAATAGTTTCCGCATCCTTTTCGGCTTCAGCTATGGTTATAGCAACCTCCTTGTCGGTCTCATTTTTAATCATCTGAGCCTCAGATTCACCCTGAGCGGTATAGCTTGCAGCTATATTTTCTCTTTCGGAAATCATTCTCTCATAAACCGCTTCCTTGTTATCCTCAGGAAGATCCAAAGCCTTAATCTCCGCTGTGATAATCGTAATTCCATAACCCTCTATATCTGAGTTTGCCGCTTCGGTTATAATCTCCGTAAGCACAGCACCTCTTGCAGCTATAACCTCATCCTGTGTCATGGAAGATATGGTGTTCTTAGTTGCATTATATACTGCCGCATCGATACGTTCTTCCGCTCTGGCATCTACTGCACTTAAGGTCTTATAATACTTGGTTGCATCCGTTACCTGCCATACAACATAATCATCTGCAATCATGGATTTTTTATCCTTGGTAATTACATCACTGGTTGGTATATCATATACTCTGTTTCCGGCATATACCTCCTGCACATCATCTATGAAAGGAACCTTGAAATGTAAACCTGCATCAGATTCAATCTTTAAAATCTTCCCAAATCTTTTAACGATTGCCTTTGAATTATATTGAACCGTATAAAAAGAATTAACTATAACAATAATTATAAATAAAAGGAAAATAACCAATAATACCGATTTAGCAGTTGATTTTTTAGTAGTCTGTTTCGTCATTTGTATCATCCTCCTTTTCTGTAGTAGTATAATTATTATTTGTTGTGGAATTAATGTCCGCAAAGCTCTCTATCGGATAAACCTCCTGAGTCTCACCATCGGTTATAATTATCTTAAGGGATGGCAGAACCTCTTCCATAGTCTCATAGAACATTCTTTTCTTTGTTATAAGCGGATAAAGCTTATACTGCTCATAAATCTTATCAAGTCTTGCAACCTGTCCTTCTGCCTCAGCGATACGGGTTGCCTTTTGGGCTTCAGCATCCTTACGTATTCTGTCGGCCTGCGCCGTTGCATTTGGAAGCTCTTTATTTTGATATTGTAATGCATTGTTTTTCGCTGTATCGGCTCCCTGCTTTGCAGTTTCAACCGACTTAAATGCAGCGATAATATCATCGGTAGGCGGTTCGGAATCCTGAACAGTGATATTGATAACCTGAAGTCCTATGTCTCTTTCGGAAAGCTCGCGCATCATTTCTTCCTTAACATCTGACTGTATCTGGCTTTTTGCCGTAGTCATCGCCTCATCAACCGTATAATTACCTACAACCGACCTGATGCTTGAAAGCGCTATATCCTTTAAAATCTCTTCAGGATTATTGGAATTATAGAGATATGCAACCGGATCAGACACCTTATACTCCAGATAGAAATCAATGTTCAATAAATTAAAATCTGAAGTAATCATTACTCCATCCATTGAATCGGTAATATTTTGACCATTGTTACTGATTGTATAACCAACACCCGTACCATGTGTAGTTACATCAACCATTTGGACCTTTTGAATAAATGGAATTTTAAAATAAAGTCCCGCGGTATTGGTTGTGGTGACCTTTCCAAACATGGTTACAACCGCATTCTCCTGCTCATTAACATAGTAATAGCTGTCAAAAACAGCAGAAAGCAAGATAATAACAATTATTACAATTTTAACAATATTGACTATTCTTTTTGCCTTTTTGCTTCCACCATCATCGCCGTCATAATCATCATTCTTGCCCCGATTTTTTTTCTTATCTTTTTCTTTATCCTTGTCTGCATCTTCTTCAACATACTCGACATCGATTATGTCATCATCTTTTTTTGATTTACTCATTATATCCTCCTTTGAATAAGCATTTTATGTGTGTCAGTGGGAACGGTTCTCATTGACACACTTCCATAACTTATAAATATTATAGACTGTATAGAAAAATGTGCTTAGCATGGCGTTAAGTATCACATGCCATGCGAGCACATTTTTTTACAGTCACAATTTACAAAAGTGTGTCAATGAGAATCGTTCTCACTGACACACTTATAATAATTAGCCTCTCTTGAGGAAATCAGGTATTTTGATTCCACCTGCTCCGTTTGGCTGTGCACTTGCTGCAGGCTTAACGGCTGCTGTTGCACCAACATTGCTTGTTGGCTGTGGTTTAGCCTGAGTGTTAAGTGGTCTGATGTTAGATGCACCTGTTATAGGCTGTCCCGAATATGTAGGAGTCTTAAGCGGTGTAACTGAAACAGATGCCGGTTTAGCAGCTCCAGCCTGAGTATTTGGAACTGAAACTGTTGCTGATGTAGTATTGCCCTCAATACCTGTAGCGATAATTGTAATACATACATCCTCACCCATAACATCATTATCAACTGTACCGAAGATGATATTGGCACCATCTCCTGCAACTTCAGTAAGATATGTAATAGCATCATATGCTTCAACGATACCGATGTTACCTGAAAAGTTAACAATGATATCTGTAGCACCTGAAACTGTAGTCTCAAGTAATGGGCTGTCCATAGCTGACTTGATAGCGTCAACAGCCTTGTTATCTCCACTTGCTCTACCGATACCGATATGAGCAACACCCTTATCTCTCATAACTGTCTGGATATCTGCAAAGTCGAGGTTGATAAGACCTGGCTTATTGATAAGATCTGTGATACCCTGAACACCCTGCTGAAGAACCTCATCAGCCTTCTTTAAAGCTTCCGGTAAGCTTGTACGCTTATCGCATATCTGAAGGAGCTTGTCATTTGGAATAACAATAAGTGTATCAACATTTTCCTTAAGCTTTGCAATACCGTTTACGGCGTTGTTCATACGTGGTTTACCCTCAAACGAGAAAGGCTTTGTTACAACACCTACAGTAAGAATACCAAGATTTCTTGCTATCTCTGCTACTACAGGCGCAGCACCTGTACCGGTACCACCACCCATACCACAGGTAACAAATACCATGTTGGCATCCTTCATTATATCTGTAATCTCTTCTCTGTTTTCTTCTACTGCACCTGCACCGATTTCAGGCTTAGCTCCTGCACCAAGTCCCTTGGTAAGCTTCTCACCAATCTGAATCTTTGTAGTTGCTCTGCTCTGTGATAAAATCTGCTTATCAGTGTTAATAGCTATAAGCTCAACACCCTCCACATTTTCATCAATCATTCTGTTGACTGCGTTGTTACCTGCACCACCTACACCAATTACCAGGATTCTTGCAGGGGTCTTTTCATCGTTTGACTTTATTTCAAGCAAGGTTCTTTCCTCCTTAATAAAAATTTCACTTTTTTACCCTTTGTAACAGGGCAAACTTACCCACATTGTTACAATATTACTCATATAATATAATTTTTTTTAGAAATAATCAATACTTTTTTACGTTTTTTCTTACTAAAAATCTATTTTTTCTTACTGAAGCTTGCTGTAGAATCATTAGAGTCAAAATCTTTCATATAAAGTGTTCCTTCCATTCCTTCCAGATTTTCAAGAATGCTTCCAAGATTCATCATCTGTATCGCAAGATAATCCCCCTTTCCGAGTTCTATCGTTATCCCTTCGTGCATAAGGATTATTTCATTCTCAGCCGTAAATTTTATACCGTCTATATCAAGCTCATATTTATCTATAAGCTGAGTAATCGAAAGAATTGACTTAAACTTACTTTCATTATCTATCGGAAGCTTTTTACCCATCTCCCATTCCGTAAAATTAAGTCCTCTGATACATGGCACACCTTCTATTATCTCCTGTGAAGATTCAAGAACTATACCATCCTTATCAAAATATACATAGCCATCCATATATTCAACACAACCGGCAACAGATTTTTCATAAACCGTTACGGTTATTTCATTTTTCGAATCATAATCAATATCTATCTTGGCAACAAAAGGAATATCGCCGATAGGTTTTATTTTATTTTGCAGATAAAGAACAATGGTGTTGTTTACATAGCTTTTACTTCTTACCGTATCTATAATCACCTGCTCATCAACCTTCGAGCAGCCTATCACTTTTATTTCCTTTATCTTAAATGTGCTGATATATGAAAATGCACCTATTATCAATATCAAAACAACTAACAATACATATCTTTTTTTCATGTGCATTTACCTCATTTATCTCCATAAATTCCCACATGAATAAATTAATAAATAATTATTCCGTGAGACTCATCTGTCTGGCTACGCTTAGAACCAAACCGACTTCCGCCATCATAAATACAAGCGATGTACCTCCATAACTGATAAACGGAAGTGTAACACCTGTCGGCGGAATTGTATTGGTTACAACCCCGATATTTACTATAAGCTGAACAGCTATATGTGTGATAACACCGGTGATTATAAATCCGCCAAAGCTGTCAACAGAACCATCAGCAACAAACTTAAATCTAAAAATAAGCATAATAAACAGTCCAATTACAACCAGTGCCCCGAAAAGTCCGAGTTCTTCACATACAACAGAAAAAATCATATCATTGTGAGACTCCGGAAGGAATCCAAGCTTTTGAATACTGTTGCCAAGTCCTCTTCCAAAAAATCCTCCTGAACCTATAGCATACAAAGACTGCAAGGTCTGAAATCCTTTTTCACTCGTTTCAGGATGCCTCCATGCTTCAAAACGATCTCCTCTGTAACCTACCGTTACTACAAGCAAAACAGCAGCACCTATTCCTATAAGTCCAAGTACTATAAGATTAAAAAGTTTTGGACTTGCGACAAATAATATAGCTACAACAATGGCGAAGCATACTATTGCAGTACTTAAGTTTTCAGCAGCTATAAGTCCAATACATACAACCGGAAGTGCAATTATCTTAAAAATACCAACCATCGTATTTAGATATTTGGATTTCTTAACACAGGCATCTGCCATATAAATTATGATAATCGGTTTAGCTATCTCTGACGGCTGCAGCTGCATGGAACCTATCTGTATCCATCTTGTTGCACCATGGCTTGCTCTACCAAGTATCAAAACATATGCCAGCATAGCTATCGCAATATACATCAATATCACAGAAAGATTTGAGAGATATCTGTAATTCACTCTGGAAACCGCATACATAGCTATAAAACCAAGTACAGCAAAAATCCCCTGACGTGTCATAAAATATGTACCCGGATATCCGCTTGTTATAGCTCTGTATGAGCTCGAGCTGTAAACCATCATAAGTCCGAAAAGGACAATTACAAAGGTTAAAAATATAATCTGATAATCAGTATATCCACCCTTAATCCAAAAACTGTTTTTAGTTGTCCTTCTGACCTTTCCCACCTAAATCAACTCCTCAAGCAATAATTTAAACAAAAAATCTACTCGTCCTCAAGCTTCATTACATAGTCTCTGAATATATCTCCTCTTTGCTCATAATTCTTAAACATACCCCAGCTTGCGCAGGCAGGTGACAAAAGCACTGCATCTCCGGGCCTTGCATTTTTATAGCAAAAATCAATTGCCTCTTCAAGAGTATCCATAAATACTATACTGTTAAAGCCATGATTTTTTGCACAGGTTGCAATTGTTTTAGCGGTCTGTCCTATGAGTACAAGATACTTCACTTTATTTTCAAATGCATCAATCCAGTCATCAAACGGAACACCCTTATCATAACCGCCGCCGATAAGAAATGTTGTTGTTGTCATAGCCTTTATGCCCTTTATCGCGGCATCCGGATTGGTTCCCTTTGAATCATTGTAGTATTTGACTCCGTTTACGGTTCTTACATACTCTATTCTATGCGCAACGCCCTTAAATTCAGTACATACCTTTCTGATAGTCTCAACCGGCACTCCGGCATAATATGTAATTGCCACGGCAGCCAGTATATTTTCAACATTATGTGTTCCAAGAAGATTTATATCCTTCAATGAAAGTATCTTTGTTATAACATTATCCTTCTTGATAACAACATCATCATGATCTACATATACACCCTCATCAAGATGCGTAAGTCTGCTGAAAAATATAACATTTACATTATCAAGCTTTGCTCTTTTTAAGGTCTCCGGATCATCATAATTAAGAACCATATAATCATCCTTGGTCTGCTTATTGGCTATAGCCATTTTACATGAAGCATAGTTTTCAAAGGTATGATGTCTGTCAAGATGATCGGGAGTAATGTTAAGACACGCACTTATATGCGGCTTAAAGGTTTCAACAGTCTCAAGCTGGAAGCTGCTTATCTCAGCAACCGTGACGGAATTTTCAGTTGTCTTATCCGCAAGGTCAGTGTACGGTATACCGATGTTTCCCACAACAAAGGTCTCACTGTTATATGCCTTCATTATCTCTCCGACAAGAGTAGTGGTTGTGGTTTTACCGTTTGTACCGGTTATGGCAAGAACTGTACCCTGCTCATACATAAATGCAAGCTCTATCTCGCTTAAAACTCTCACACCAAGGCTTTTTACTCTCTTGGCAAATCCATTATCTGTAGGTATACCCGGACTTATGACCATATAATCACAGGCCTTGATATCATCATCCGTAATGGTTCCCAAGATAGTATCTATGTTTTCTTTGAAAGGAGCATCATCAAATTTTTCCAGAACTATTTCCCTGGTCAGTTCTCCCTTCATATTTTCATCATAAAGAATTACATTTCTGCCATTTCTTGCAAGAAGCTTTGATGCAGCCACACCGCTTTTTCCTGCTCCTGCTACAAGTACTTTTTTATCCATAGCACATTCTCCTTATCCATCATCTTGATAAACTATTTATAACGCTAAAATACCTATAAAGCAAAGTATTGCAGTCACAATTGCAAATATAGAAACAACCTTTGTCTCCGGCCATCCGCAGAGCTCAAAATGGTGATGTATAGGTGCCATCTTGAAAACTCTTTTTCCGGTAAGCTTAAATGAAGCAACCTGAATAATAACCGATAAAACCTCGGCGAAATATATAAAAGCAACAAGAAGTATTATAAGCGGCATCTGCAGCACAAAGGCGACCGATGCAACAAATCCACCCAACGCAAGGGAACCTGTATCACCCATAAATACTCTTGCAGGATATACATTGTAAACAAGGAAACCAAGCAGACTTCCGACAACCGCACATGTAATAGGTGCAACACCCGAACCAAGCCCGATTGCCGCAATCGTGAAAAATGTTGCAATAAGAACAGTTACCGATGATGCAAGGCCATCAAGTCCGTCTGTAAAATTCGCTCCGTTTACGGTTCCAAGCATTACAAAGAACAAAAACGGATAGTAAACCCAGCCCATATCTACAGACTTATTCACAAAAGGTATTATCATTGTTGTTCCAAGATCGGTATGTGCATTTATATAATATGCAAAAATACCTGTAATCACAAACTGTCCAAGCATCTTCTGCCATGCGCGAAGTCCCATGGAACGCTTCATGACAACCTTTATATAATCATCCAGAAATCCTATCAGACCAAAGCCTAAGGTTGAAAAAAGTACCGGAATTATCTGAGGATAATCCTTAATATAAAATAATGATGTTATAACAATACTAAATAAAATGATAAGTCCACCCATAGTTGGTGTTCCGGCTTTTTTAAGATGGCTTTCCGGTCCCTCATCTCTTACAAACTGACCGAATTTAAGCTTTTTTAAAAAAGGTATAAATATAGGACTTAAAATTACACTTGTAAAAAATGCGATTAGTATTGGTACGATAACATCATATTTATTCATATCTTTGTCTCCTTATATTATATCTAATGTAGATTTACATCTTATATCAGCTTGTGCCATAAAGATTTTCTTACACTGTTTTATCCCTACTCGCTGTCTTCAACCTCTTCTTTTTCAATTCCAAGATACGGAAGAATATTGCTGTATATATCACCGACCACCGGAGCAGCTATAGTTCCTCCGTAATATATTCCCTCCGGCTCATCGATAAGAATCAATGTCAGCACCGTAGGATTTTGTGCCGGTGAAAAGCCTATAAAAGAAGAGATATATTTATTGCTGCTTCGTGGAAGCTTTTCACTGGTAGCTGTTTTTCCGCCTATGGAATATCCTTCAAGATATGCATTCTTTCCGGTTCCCTCCGATATAACCGCCTCCAAAAGATACTTCATGGTTTCAGAGGTTTCAGTGTCAATTACACCTGATTTAGTATTATATTTTAATTCACTGATTATATTATCATTGTCATCAGTGATGTATTTGCCAAAATGAGGAGTTACGAGGGTACCTCCGTTTATAACTGCTGATACCGCCCTCATAAGCTGAAGCGGTGTTATCTGAAAGGACTGACCAAAGGACATGGTCGCAAGTTCAACCTCTCCTACATTTTCAAGCTTATGAAATATGGAACCTGCTTCTCCCGGCAGATCAACTCCCGTCTTTTCGAAAAGACCAAGCTTTTCCATATTCTTATAAAAGTTTTCCGCGCCGACCCTTGCACCAACCTCCATAAATACTGGATTACAGGAATTCATAATTCCCTGCTTAAAGGTCTCGGCTCCATGGCCAACGGTTTTGTGACATTTTATCCTTCTGTCCCCTACCAGCTTATAGCCGGGACAATAAAAGGTATCATCTATACTTACAACCCCTTCCTCAAACGCAGAGGTCGCTGTTACTATCTTAAAGGTCGAACCCGGTTCATAGGTATCATTTATGCAGAAATTTCTCCACATATTATTTAAATCATCCTGTGTGACATCTGCTTCATCAATATCATCCCTGTTATAGGTAAAGGGTTCGTTCAGATTATACTCAGGTACATCCGCCATACCATAAATCTCACCGTTTTGCGGATTCATAACTATGATACAGACTCTGTTTGCATTTTTTTCCTGCATAACCTTCATGGCCGCCTGTTCAATATACATCTGTATATTAACATCAAGTGTAAGCACCAGATTATCACCGGGTATAGGTTCAACTCTTTCCTCTGCTGCTCCCGGAATTTCTATTCCCCTTGCATCGGTAAGAGTATTAATGCTTCCGTTTGTTCCCATCAAAATATCATCATAAAAAACCTCTATGCCGACTATCCCCTGATTATCGGCACCGGTAAAGCCTATAACCTTTGAGGCAAGCTCCGAATAAGGATAATACCTTTTGTAATCATCGTCAATCATTACACCATCAAGGTCAAGGTCGCGGATTTCGTCTGCAATTTCTTTTTCGACATTGCTTTTTATCTTCTCCCTCGACGAAACCTTTTCGACCTTTTTCCTTATAACAGACTCGTCCATGTCAAGCCTTTCGGACAATTCCCTTATAACTGCCTCTTCATCCGTTATCTGGCTATGTATGACGGAAATCGAGCAGACCGCCTTATTACCGGCGATAACCACTCCGTTTCTGTCATATATAAGACCTCGTGGTGCTTTTATGCTTCGTTCTCTCTCCTGTAATGCAACTGCCTTATCTCCGTAATATTTTGATTTAAAGACCATTATATAAAACAGCCTTACAATCATTACCGAAACCAAAAGCATTGCAATAACAAAGAATTGTAATAATCTTAGCTTGTTATGATGTGTAAAAACATTCATACACATACACCGGATAATTTCTTTATTTAATTTTATTTATATTTACCGGTTTGTATAACCTGTAAAATCAAATTATTGAGTTTGTTCAGGAAGCACTTCTTCAGTAGAGGTCTCTTCCTGATTATCAGCATTTTCATCAGGATTCACATCTTGTGTATCCTCAGTCTGAGTCGGATTATTTTCTTCAACATAAGGATTTTCGCTTCCGCCCGCCACATCATTTTCCGGTGCATCGCCTTCATAAATAGAAGTGGCCGGCTCATCCTCCGCGTCTATCAAATCAAGGTCATAATTATCGTTTGTTTTATATATATTCATGTATGGAAAAAGCTCGGTAGCTATATCAGCAAATATAAAGGACGAAGCTGCACTTGAACCCTGATCTTCAACATTTGGTTCATCAACCACCACATATACAACTACCTGAGGATTATCAACAGGTGCAAATCCTATAAATGAAATAATATACTTGCCATTACCACGAGGGAGTTTCTCAGCGGTTCCTGTCTTTCCGCCTATCGAATATCCCTCTACAGAAGCCCTTTTACCGGTACCGTTTTCCACAACTCCGAAAAGCTCATCTCTCATAATGGCAGAGGTTTCTTCCGAAATGGTTTTTCTGACCAGTACATTATCAAGGTTATCGATTATATTTCCGTTATCATCTTCTATTCTTTGAACTACACTCGGCTGATAATAATATCCACCGTTAATTACAGAACAAAATGCTGTTCCTATCTGCATCATCGAGGTACAAACACCCTGTCCGAAGGAAGATGTCGCAAGCTCGGTAACATGAAGATTATCCGCATGATATACTATCGAACTTAAACCTGCACTTGAAGGTTCACCCGGAAGATCAACATTTGTTCTTTGTCCAAATCCAAAAAGCACCTGATATTTATCAAATTTCTCCGAACCCTCTCTGGCTGATATCTGCATAAGAGCATCATTACAGGAATTTGCAAGTGCTCCGGCAACATCCACCATTCCGTGTCCGCCATTTTTATAAGCATGACACTTTATATAGAATATATCCTTTTGTTCTCCACCATCACAATAAAAGGTATCTTCAGGAACAATTACGCCTTCTTCAAGCGCACCGGATATGGTAAAGGTTTTATAGGTTGAACCCGGTTCAAAAACATCACTTACAACAAAATTTCTCCATACCTCATTTAATGCGTTTACCCTATCTTCATCTGTACAGTTTTGTTCAAAATCCTCAAAGCTTGAATAAGGTGAATCCGGATCGATATTTTCAAACTGATATCTGACTGCTTCGAGATTTTGTGCATCATTTGGATCAAAGGAATGCGAATTATAAAGGGCAAGTATGTTACAGGTGTCAGGATCCATTACGAGCACCGAAACATTTTTTGCTCCTTCCTCTTCCATATAGGCATCTACTTTTTCCTGAATAATCTTTTGTATATTTGCATCTATGCTTGTAACAAGATTATACCCATTTACAGGTGGTTCTATAGTATCTGTGAGGCCATAATCTTCATTTAAATATGTATACTCCCTACCGTTTGATCCGTTTAATTCATCATTATAGTACTGTTCTATACCATACTGTCCGACATTTCCGCTTACTGTATAGCCCAAAAGATGACATGCAAGGTTACCGTTTGGATAGACTCTTACATATTCCTCTTCAAAATATACACCTCTGACATTTTTTCCTTCCTTTGTTTTACAGAAATCCTTAAATTCCTTTACAAGCTCGTAATCCTGTTTTTTCTTCGTTACCTTGTAATAAGATTCTCTGTCGGAAAGTGCATCTGCAAGCTCCTCATCAGTAAAACCAAAATATTTTTTCAATGCATTGGTAGTATCTTCATAATATATGCCATCATTTTCAAATATATTTTTTGGTTCCAAAATTATGTTATATACTTTTTTGCTTGTTGCAAGAACAGTTCCGTTGGAATCGATTATATCTCCACGTTTGTAAGGTATAGTGGTACTGGAATAACCCTGCTGCGACAATACCTTTTGCTCATAAACAGAACCATCTTCGACATTAATCTTTATGATATTAACTGTAAGCACAACAAAAGCTGCCAGTGCTACACCAATAACAACCAGCAGTCTTTTCTTCATTCTTGATAAAAATTTGTAATTCTTTTTCTTCTTTTTTACCTGATTACCTTGAGCCACAATAATTACCTCACGTGTAAAATCCGATATATCAAGCAAGCGATACAGGCTTACTTTTTCGAACCTTACCCTTTGCTTACTCAGGAATATCCTGGTATTGCTTTACATAGTCCTCATTTGCACTTTCATAATATACAATCTGACCCTTCTTAGCATAGACCATGCCAAGTTCATTTGTTGCCACATCATATATTTCATCAAGGCTATACATACTTTCAAGTGAAAGCTTTAATGCTGCATTATCATCCTCGATAGTCTCAAGTTCGCTTTCCAAAGCATTGATATTGCTCTTTTTCTCATTTATCGAAGCTTCCATGTGCAGCATAAGAACGCATGCAGCAATTACTATCAATACAGATGCCATAACAAACATTGTATATCTCATATCAAATGCAAGTGCTTTATCAGCCTTTGCAGAAACTCTCTTTTGACTTTCACCGGCAGTTCTTCTCTGCGGAGCCCTCTGTGGTGTCCTCTCAGGAGTCCTCCCCTGTCTTCTTCTAGGCTCTTCTGTATATACAGGCACCTCTCTTACTTTTCTTACGGTACTTCCGTCGATATAATATCTTTCTCTTACTCTTTCACTCATAACTTACTCTCTCCCTAATTATAATGCCTCTTCTCAAATCCGTTCAAACACCCTGAGTTTTGAACTCTTTGCCCTTTTGTTTTCAGCTATCTCTTCTTCGGAAGGAACGATTGGCTTTCTGGTAATTATCCTTCCTGTTGGTTTTTTACCACATACACATACCGGAAAATCCGGAGGACAGGTACATGGATTCATATTTTTTCTAAATATATTTTTAACAATTCTATCCTCTAAAGAATGAAATGTTATAATCGAAAGTCTTCCCTTTGGATTTAAAAGTTCTATCATAGTATCCAATGAATTTTCCAACACAGTAAGCTCGTGGTTAAGTTCAATTCTTATCGCCTGATAGGTCTTTTTTGACGGATGTCCGCCATGTTCTCTCATCTTTGCGGGAATGGCAGCCTTAATAATCTCGTTTAGCTCTCCTGTTGTTTCTATAGGCTTTTCGCTTCTTGCTTTGACTATATGCTTGGCTATATTTTTTGCAAATTGCTCCTCGCCATAATCCTTTATAACCCTGAAAAGTTCCATCTCCGAGTAATCATTTACAATATCTCTTGCTGTCATAGAGCTTTCTCTATCCATCCTCATGTCAAGAGGCACATCCTCACGATATGTAAATCCTCTTTCAGGATTATCGAGCTGATAGGATGAAACTCCCAAATCAAGAACTATTCCATCAACCTTATTGATACCAAGATCGTTTACAACACTTTTAATATTGTTGTAGTTGCTGTGAACAAGACTTATCTTATCTTTGAATTCTTTTAATCTTAATGATGCCGCTTCAATCGCATCAGCATCCTGATCTATACCGATTAATCTTCCCTTTTCCCCAAGCCTTTTGCAGATTTCATATGAATGTCCTCCACCTCCAAGGGTGCCGTCGACATATATTCCGTCCGGCTTGACATTTAGACTTTCTATCGTTTCATTTAAGAGGACTGATTTATGTTTAAATTCCATACTTCTCACTCACATCTGCTGAGATATCGTCGATATCACCTTCATCAAAGTCATTATTTTCATTCCATCTGTCAACATTCCAAATCTCAGCGACTGCTCCGTTTCCAACCATAACTACTTCCTTATCAATTCCTGCCCACTCACGCAGAGCCTGAGGAATTACTATACGGGAATTACCATCCAATTCACAGTCACATGCGGAACCCTGGAAAAATCTTTTAAACTTTCTTGCATCCTTATCTGATAAAGGAAGTGCATTAAGCTTGTCCGAAAACTTCTCCCACTCAACAGCAGGATAAGCATATATGTTCTTATCCATACCTTTACAGAGCACAAAACTACTGCCAAGACCATCTCTAAGTCTTGACGGTATAATCAATCTGCCCTTTGAATCCAGACTATGATTCGATTGTCCTTTCATGCCCCTGGTCATTTTAGTGCTTGTCCTTCCTTCGTATCGTCAGTTGCACCCACCTTGCTACACTTGTGCGCCCACTTTGCAACCACTTTGCTTTATTTTATAACAAGAAAAAAAGAAATGCAATACAAAAATTGCATTTCTTTTGATAAAACCAAGTGAAATATTCACAAAACATACGTTTGTTTTTTATGAATTTTTACCAGTATTTTCTTTCATATAGTCCATTCTTTTTTTAACAATGATTACGGATGCAACCACTACGCAAATCGCTGCAAGCAGCTGTGAAACCTTCATATTAACTCCCGGAACCATAAGTGAATCCGTACGAAGTCCTTCTATCCATACTCTTCCAAGGCCATAACCCCAGAGATATAAAAGTCCCATCTCACCATCAAATTTCTTATGCTTCCTATATATCAAAAGGAATATCAGCAGTGCAAGATTCCAAAGTCCTTCATATAAGAAGGTAGGATGAACACTTATCCAATGCATAATGTTCTCGCCCTGACCATAGGTAACCACATTATTTACCATCAAATCAGATATTACTCCGCTTTCCCTAAGTCCGCTAAAGCTTCCGTTTTTAACAAAATAATCCGTCGGAATCTGCATTGCAAAAAGCGAATTGGTATACTCGCCAAAAGCCTCTCTGTTAAAGAAGTTGCCCCATCTTCCGATTATCTGTCCGAGCAAAAGTCCTATAGAAATAGTATCTGCCAAAACAAGAAATTTCACTTTTTTCTTTCTGCAGAAAATAATCGCCGTTATAACACCGGCTATTATACCGCCATAGATTGCAAGCCCACCATTTCTGATGTTAATCAAATCCTTTATAGTCTGTCCGAAACCTTTGCCCTTTTCAAAATACTCACCGGCATTAAATATAATGTAATATAGTCTCGCTCCAAGTATCGCAGGGATAACCAGCCAAAGAAAGAAATCCAGATAAATCTCTGTATCCTGCTTTGTTCTTTTAGCCTCACTTATTACAAGAAAATAAGCAAGCAAAAAGCCTATTCCGATGATAAGTCCGTAAAACTTTATCTCAAAGCCAAAAATTGTAAATCCATCCTTTAAATTATGAAAGGTTATTCCCAGATGTGGAAATCTTATATCATACATTTTTTATCCTCACTAAAACAAACTAACATTATTATATCTAATCATTACATGATTTATATATCAATAAAACAATAATTCAAACATTAAAACGTTTTATTTAATAGTTGTTTTTATACGTTGAACTTGAATAAGATTACGTCGCCGTCCTGAACTACGTAGTCCTTGCCTTCCTGTCGTACAAGACCTTTTTCTTTAGCTGCAAGCATGCTTCCCGAACTCATAAGGTCATCATAAGCAACTACCTCTGCCTTGATAAATCCACGTTCAAAATCGGTATGAATCTTACCTGCAGCCTGTGGCGCCTTGGTTCCCTTGGTGATTGTCCAGGCTCTTGTCTCATCCTCTCCCGAAGTGAGGTAACTGATAAGTCCAAGAAGTGAATAGCTCGCTTTGATAAGCTTATCAAGTCCAGACTCCTTAACTCCCAGCTCTTCAAGGAACATTGCCTTTTCATCATCATCCAGTTCAGATATTTCCTGCTCAATCTGAGCACAAACCGCAAACACTTCGCTACCCATCTTGGCAGCGTAATCTCTTACTTTTTTAACATATTCATTGGAAGCTCCATCATCCGCAAGATCATCCTCCGATACATTTGCAGCATATATGACAGGCTTGCCTGTAAGAAGATTATATTCCTTAATCCATTTTTGCTCATCCTCATCATCAGTTGTAAAGGATATAGCAAGATTACCTGACTCAAGATGCTCCTTTAATCTTTTTTCCATTTCAAGCTCTTTGGCAAGTTCTTTATTATTGTTTGCACCTCTGCCGTTTTTAGCAATTCTTCTGTCAAGAACCTCAATATCGGCAAATATAAGTTCAAGATTAATTGTCTCGATATCTCTTACCGGATCAACCGAACCGTCTACATGTATTACATTAGTATCTTCAAAACATCTTACAACATGCACGATTGCATCTGTTTCTCTTATATTTGCAAGGAACTGGTTTCCAAGGCCTTCACCCTTTGATGCGCCTTTAACAAGTCCCGCTATATCAACAAACTCTATAACCGCAGGTGTAGTCTTGGCCGAATTATACATCTTGGTCAATTCATCAAGTCTTTTATCCGGTACAGGTACAACACCTACATTTGGATCTATAGTACAAAACGGATAATTGGCAGACTCTGCCCCCGCCTTTGTAAGTGAATTAAATAAGGTACTCTTGCCTACATTAGGGAGCCCCACGATTCCTAATTTCATTTTATATATTTCCTCCATTAGAATGCTTTATTTTACTTGATTTTTTGAAGTGAATGTTTTATTACTGTGCCATTTACTGTGCCACAGCAAACAACAATTTACTAAATAACATTTAACGCACTTGCAACCAAATCAATTTCTTTCTTCTTTTCATCCTCTGTAGTTGTCACATACAGATTCATAGTTATACCGATATTTGAATGTCCGAGTATCTTCTGCAGGGTCTTTGGCTTCATTCCACCCTCAATACACCTTGTTGCAAATGTATGTCTAAGCACATGCATAGAAAAGTGTTCTATCTCTGCTTTATCGCAAATCTTAAAAAGTCCTGTGTCATATGTACTATTCTTTATCGGTGTTCCTTTCCTGCAAAGAAATACATATTCACTCCATTCAATCGGCACAACTTTTATTTCGCTATTCTTTTTTCTTTGATTCTTAAGAATTCTTAATGCTTCATCGGTTAGAGGTATCGTTCTGTAACCCGATTTAGTTTTAGGCTCTCCGGCTCGCCACTCTTTGAACGAATGTCTGTACTCCATAGTACGCTTTATTTTCATTATGCCCATATCAAAATCAATATCACTCCACTTAAGCCCTACAAGCTCTCCTGTACGCAAACCGGTCTGTAATATAAATCTATATTGATTTTCATAGCTATGTCCCGTTGCAAATTGAAGAAACCTCTTTTGAACGTTAATTTCTAAAGCGTGTTTTGACTCTGATGGTTTTCCCATATCACTTTTAACGGATTTCTTGCAAGGATTCTTTTGTATTACCTCATTCTCATATGCAAAATCCAACATATTATAAAGAGCTATACGAGTCTGATACATGGTTGATGTTTTATATCCTTCATCTGCCATATCCGTAAAAATTTTTTGGCAATGTATCGGTTTAACATCATTAAGGAGCATATTACCTATAACAGGCTTAATATTCCGATTATATCGTTCTTTGTAATTTCGCACAGTATTAGATCTTACCGTCTTTTCTTTAATCGAAATCCAATACTCATACCATGCGTCTACAAGCATATAGTTTGCTTCCGTAATCAAACTATGTTCGTTAGTATACTTAGCTTGCTCAAGCCATTTTCTGCACTCCTGAAGATCTTTAAACCTTTTTGTTATTCTTTTGCCAATCTTATCTACAAATCTTGCACAATAAAATCCGTCTTTTTGCTGGTATATACCATCTCCGATTTCTTTGCCTTTTAAATTCTTACCCATAATCTCACTCCTTTCCTTTGTCAGAAAGAAGTTTCATACAGCAAAAGATATTATATCATAACAAAACTTCATTTCCAACACTTAAATTTCATTATTCCTTGAAATGAATTCCAAGAATTCCTTGCGTTTTACAAGTTTCTTTTTACCCACATATAAGACAAATGGACATCTTGGTCTTTTTAACAATTCACTCAATTTATTTTTACCTATATTGCTAAACTCAGCCGCCTCATCAATAGTCAAAGTACACTTCTCCCATATAGGCACCTTATCAATAGTCGATTCGTCTATATTAGTCTTACGATATATTAAATCATTCATACCTTCACCTCTCTATAAAAAATCATCAATTAATCTTATCAAAATAATTATATAAATAAAGTTTCGTATATTCATTATATTTGAAGTATGAATTTTGTCGGGAATGTCTTTTTTAGTTAATTTTCTGTAATTTTGAATTTTTATAACAGCGAAAAATATCATTTTTACAAATTTGTTTTTTCACAGAGCAAGTTTCTCACCGTCGGACAAAAACCCTGTTTTTGAAATCCGACACCTGTCACTTGTTGGGGAATATCCCCAAACCCCAAAAACGAAAAAACTCTATTTTTCTATTAGCACGTTCGCGATGTAAAGTGTAAAATAAAAATGTCGTTTTAGTGGAAAATAAAAATGTAGGTTTCCACTATGAGTGATATTCTTATTCATGGAGGTGTTATCCATGGATCAAAGACTTATCACTCAACTAAAAATCATAAAATTGAGCAATACTAGACCAAACTTTGCTGATCTTGCTCGCAAATACGATGTAGATTGGCGAACCGTTAAAAAGTATTATGACGGATACGACGGTAAACCAAAACATCATTCAAAGCCAAGTAAACTCGATAAACATCTGCCGCTTATTAAAGATAAGCTTGCTATTAAAGGCACGACTGTACGAGCTGTTTATGAGTTTATTATAGATGAAAGGGATCCTAATATCGGAACCTATTCAAACTTCATAAAGTACATCAAATCTAAAGGACTTAAGCCAAAGAAATCAGAGGCTGGTCATCCAAGATTTGAGACAGAGCCGGGAATTCAGGCTCAGGTTGATTGGAAAGAAGATATTTCCATTACCAACCGTTTCGGAGAAATCTTCACCTTTCAGGTGTTTGATTACAAGCTGGGCTATTCTAGATACCCCATCTTCACTTACAAACTTTATAAGACAAGACAGGATGTATTCGACTGCTTAATTGCTTCTTTTAAAGCAACCGGTGGAGTACCTAGAGAAATCCTTTTTGACAACATGGCGTCCGTTGTCGATCTTAAAGGCAATCATCGTCACATTAATGATAAGATGAGAACCTTTACTAAAGACTTTAACTTCAAAATAAAACTATGCAAACCAAGGCATGCCTTTACCAAAGGCAAGGTTGAAGCTTTGAACAAGTTCCTTTCTTGGATATATCCATACCAAGGAGAGTTTGAAACTGAAGAAGAACTGATAGCAATTCTTCAGAAGATCAACCAAAAGGTATGCAAACGTGTATGTGATGAAACCGGAGTACCACCTCTTCTTTTGTTCCAAAAAGAAAAGGAATACTTACAGCCATTGCCAAGTAACGAAGTTGTTGAGTCTTATCTTCCCCACGATCGCCAAACCACGGTTAGAAAGGATTCAATGGTTACATTTAACAAGTGTAAGTATTCCGTGCCACCAGCTTACATAGGTAAGCCTGTAAGATTACAGGTCAAATCCGATAAGCTGTTCATCTATTATAGCACAGAATTGATTGCCACACACTTATTAACCAGCAAAAGGCTTAATTATCGTTCAGAAGATTATATGCAGCTTCTGAATGGAAGAATAAGAAATGCGGATTCCATAGAAGAAATGGCAAAAGAAAACCTTAAGCAGATGGATCTACTCCTGTAAGGAGGTTTCATTATGGCTATACCGCAAAAACTTATCAATGGTCTTACAGACCTTGGAATGGAAAAGATGCAAGAGTATCTTGACCACTATTCAGAGCTTGTAAATAAAGGGGAAAAATCCTTTAGTGAAGCTCTTGACGAACTCGTCGATATCGAAAAGAAAAATAAACAGATACGACGGGATGCAATAAACCTACATATAGCTAACTTTCCGTTTATTAAGACATTGGATGACTTTGACTTTGATTTTCAGCCTAACCTTAATCGGAAAGAATTACTTGAGTTAAGTTCTCTAGGTTTTGTTGAAAACAAAGAGAACGTAGTATTTATAGGAACAAGCGGCGTTGGTAAAACACATCTTGCTACAGCATTGGGCATCTGTTGTACAAAAGCCAGACACCAAACTTATTTCATTACTTTTGAAAACCTGATAACACAGCTAAAGAAAGCTCATCAGGAAAACCGTCTTGAAACAAGACTAAAGTTTTTTTCGAAATATAAGGTGCTTATAATCGATGAAATAGGATATATGCCTATTGATCTGGATACAGCAAACATCTTTTTTCAGCTCATAGCTAAGAGATATGAAAAAAACAGTACAATAATTACCACAAATATGCCGTTTTCAAAATGGGGTGAATTCTTTGGTTCATCCACTCTGGCAAATGCAGTGTTGGATAGATTGCTGCACCATTCAAGTATCATATCCATCAAAGGGCCGTCATACCGGACAAAAGATATCCGATCCGGTCCCTGCTAGAGACTCAGGCTGCGGAGGAGTAGATGGAAAAACTACATTTTTATTTTCCACTTTTCCTACATTTTTATATTGACATTTACATTTAAGAATCGAGAATTGTTATGAGCGAAAAATACTGCTTTAATTTAAGTGACAACAAAATAGTAAAAATATTATCAGAAATTTATTTCTTTTTTATGCTTGGAGCTTTTTGGTCTAAACGACTTATAGGTGCAACAAAATGGACATTGAAATATAAATTTATTATGTCATTTTGGAAAGATACTGTAGATTTCTTTGATGAAAAGCTAGTTTATTTGTTAATTATATTTATTGTTTTAAGAGCAATAATTGTTAAGATATCTATGAAAAAACTGATAACTTTTACGACTCTAATTGTATTTGCGGAACTAGCCAGATTAAAAAGCGGTGATACTTATATTTTAGTAATATTTCTTTTGATAGTTGCGGCTAATGAAATTGACGGAAAAAGAATAATTTCTTTTTTTACGATATTAAATATATTACTTTTCACTATAACAATTGTGGGAGCCCTAAGCGGTATTTTGGAAAATCAAATAGAAGTCGGAAGAAACAGGGAATATTTGGGCTTTAACTGGACTACTACCTCAGTTATGCTGTTTACATACTTTATTTTTTATTATATAGTGCTAAAAAAAGGAAATATAACGGTTTTGTCTTTTTCCATTATTTCATTGATTAATATTTGGCTATTTATTAAAACAAACACAAGATTTGCTTTTTTGATTTCCATGAGTGTGTTGTTTGTGTTTTTTGTTATAAGTGAATTTCTTAAATATCTAATTGATAAAAAAGGATTAAAAGTTTTTCTGATTTTTTTGCCGTGGTTGCTTTTTTCTTTTATACTAGTAATATCAATAAAATATAATGAAAATAGTATGGTTATGTCCCAAATTAACAGTATTCTATCAAATAGATTGCAACAATGCAAGACAGCTTTTTTAAACTATGATATATTACCGTTTGGACAGCCTATTAATTGGGTTATGACAATGGATGCTACAAAGGATTTACAAGCGAATTATGTTGATACTGCATATTTACAGTTTTTGCTGTGCTACGGTTATATTACAATTATTATGTTATTAGCGTTATGTTCATATCTATTATACAGAGTATATAATAAAAAAATATACTCGCTTGTTTTTGTTTTTGCAGCAATATTAGTATTTGGACTGACTGAAAGACAGCTGTTTTGGATTGAGTATGATTCTTTTTTGCTGTTATTATTTGCTAATTTAGATAATTTATGCGATGATTTGGAAAAAAAGTTTTTATATAAGGTTAAAAGAGAAATAATATGACACAAAAAAAACAATCTGTAAAACTTAATATGATAATGAATATGTTATTAACTATGTCAAATTTTATTTTTCCGTTAATAACATTTCCGTATGTTTCGAGAATACTATTACCGGCAGGAACAGGTAAGGTTACATTTGCAACTTCTGTTGTTACATATTTTGCAATGTTTACGCAAATTGGCATACCGGTATATGGGATACGTGCTTGCGCAAAAGTGAGAGAAGATAAAGAAAAATTATCACGTGTTGTTCATGAACTGCTATTTATTAATATTGTTCTTACTATGATTGTGTATGTGGTTTATGGTTTTTCGATTTTTTGCATTCCAAGGTTAAGACAGGAAATAGGTCTTTTTTTAGTTATGGGAATAACCATATTTCTAAATTCAATCGGTGTTGAATGGCTATATAAAGGACTTGAAAAGTATACATATATAACTATCAGATCTTTAGTCTTTAAATTGATTTCTTTAATTGCAATGTTTTTATTAATACATAATCAGGGCGATTATGTAAAATACGGTGCGATAACAATATTGGCTTCATCAGCATCAAATATTCTTAATTTTATTAATATTAGAAAGATTATTTACTTGAAATCTGTCGGAGATTATAATTGCAAACAACACATAAAACCGTTGTTAGTGTTTTTTTCGATGTCAGTAGCTACTACCATATATACGAACCTGGATAATGTAATGCTTGGATTTATGAAAGATGATGTGGAAGTTGGGTACTATGGTGCGGCGGTTAAGATAAAAAATATTCTTCTTAGTATCGTTACATCTGTTAGTACAGTTTTGTTACCGCGAGCTTCGTATTATGTAGATAAAGGTGAAATGGATGAATTCTACAGAATATTAAAGAAAACTATGCATTTTATAGTTTTGGTAGCTTTTTCTTTTGCATTATATTTTATGTTTTTTGCAGAAGAAGGAATAATGTTTTTATCAGGTAAAGAATATATGGGCGCTGTAACACCTATGCAAGTAATTATGCCTACATTGTTATTGATAGGAATTACTAATGTAACAGGTATTCAGATGATGGTTCCTTTAGGACTTGAGAAGCAGGTACTATATTCTGAAATAGAAGGAGCGGTAGTTGATTTAATACTTAATGCTATGTTAATTCCTGAGTTAGGAGCGACCGGTGCAGCAATTGGTACTTTAGTTGCTGAGATTGTTGTCTTGCTATGGCAACTTGTTGCTATAAGAAATATTAAGTGTAATCTGTTTAAAGATGTTCCTTGGGGCAAGATGGTTGTAAGTGTGTGCTTGGCATCAACTGTTGCTGTATGGATTAAATTATTGGATTTTAATTCTTTTGTGACATTGGCCTTATCCGGAATATGCTTTTTTGCAATATATGGGTTATTGCTTATGATTATGAAAGATAGCATTGTCAAGGAAATGTTTGATTTGGCTGTACAAAAATTAAGGAAAAAATAAGTGAAAGAAATCTTTTGCTATATTATGCAAATTTGATAGTTACTAATTAACAGGTGATATTTTATAAATTTTAAAGTTATAATAATTATCAAGATTTCCTTTATATACTTCCTCTATATTTTTCCTGGAATTGACGTATTTTTCCACATTAAGATTTGTGTTATTATTGCAAAAATACCATATAGTTTTGTCGCTTTCATTAATTTGCTCATAGTTAGGTAGATACCATGCGGTCACATAATCTGTTGCATAGATTATATCATTTTCTTCGTAGAAATTGTCATTATTCGGAAAATAATATTTAAGCTCCCAACAAGCGCATATTTCAATATTATTAATTATAATGTCATCATCCTTGATGTCTGAATTTGTAAAAAAGTTGAGAGTGGCCTTTGTGCCAGTCTCGTATTCTCGTTCTATGGTATATACATATGAAGATATACTTAAAACAGTTAAAATCCCTATTAATATTGATCTAAGCTTTTCTGTTTCACAAAAAGACGCAGACATAAGGGCAACAGATAACCATAGTAGATTAACAGATGGAAAAAGATAGCGCCTCATAAGTATAGGATGTATATTGTATGATACAATTAAGCCAATTATAAAAACTGAAATAAATATAGAAAAACATTCAACACCATATTTTATAATCTGTGTTTTTTTATTATCAGTATCGGTTTTTATCAAATGTATAGAATATATCAACATTGAAACAATAATAATCCATAAAATAGGTGTAAAATCAGATGGAAATGCAGATGAATAATCACCTTCAAAAGGATACCTTAATATATTAAGGGTATATACAGGTTTCATCTCGAGTTCAATAGTCCATATAGGTATGTTGTCATTAATTTGTTTGAAGAAAATAAACAGCCATGGAAGAAAACAAACAAAAACCCCTATACAAGAAAGTGAATAATTAATTAACTCATTTTTATTCTTTTGTTTGATAAGCATAATTATAGATATAATGCCTATTACAAGTATAGTCAAACCTGCAAAGTAATGGGTATAGCATGCGCAAGCACCTGATATAATTAAAAACATATGTAAAAATATCTTTTTTTTAGTTGTTAAATCTTTAAAACTATTTTCGCGTAATTCCCATGATGTTAATAAAAAACTTGATACCCAAAAAGCCGCCCATGTATACATGCGTACTTCAATATTCTTTCCCATATTACAAGGAGCAAAAAAGATAAGAATAACAAAAATAATATTATATTTATTATAATATTTAGGCAAGCGTTTTTTAAACCATATACATACAAATAATGCAGAAAGAATCACCGGTATAATGGAAAAAAATTTATATGAAATCAAATTATGACCTGTAAAATGCCCCCATGTTTTAAGTGCAAGATAGTAGAGAGGTGGGTGAAAATCTTTTTTTACGAAATAAATTAGATCATTCCAATTATAGGATGTAAGATTAATAGATGCAGCTTCGTCACACCAAACATTTATGTTGAAGATTAATAAAGTTGTAGCGATTAAAAATATTACAATATATGTAAGCATTTTTTTGTTTTTCATTTTTGGCCTCCAATATTTTTAAATAAAAATCTATACATGCATAAAATAAACAAAATAATGAGCGACGATATAGATACAATTTTTCCAGCTTTAAAAAAAGGAATGTTATATTGTAGTTTTACAGTATGGAAACCTTCATCTATATTGAAACCCATAAATGCTATATTTACAGGAAAAGTATCTGCTTTTTTATCATCAATATATAATTCCCATCCTTTTGTATATGGTACGGATAACATAACAATATTATTTTTTGGATTACTTATGTTAAAAGAAATATTGTTATCTTCCATCTTAAACTCTGATATATTAAAACTTTGAAGTTTTTTTATCTTTTCGTTATAATCGATGAAAGAACGTGATTTTATCTCGAATGTATCAAACGAGAACATACCACTAACAGGAAAAGTAATTGTAACATTATCTAGAGGAGAATCTGAATATCCTAAATTTATTGTATAATTATTTACTTGAGGGTTATAATTGTTTTTTTCTGATAATACTGCAAAATTGTTGTTAATTGTTTTATCTTCGTATGTAGAAGAAACCGCAATGTTCCAGTGAGCTATCCCGTTTTTATTTATTTTCATATTGTTTATTAATAGATAATTTTCAGTGCTTTTGTTTGTATTATTATTAATATTAAAAACAATAGTTGCACCCGGATATTCAACATAGTATAGATTTTCGCTAACATATTTTATACCATTATATGAAATATCAAAGTCATATTCATATATATTTGAAAGATCTATGTTGGATGTAAAAAACTCTTTATTAGAAATGGAATTGTTGTCCTCAATTATAGCAGCACTCATCATTACTTCTTCTTTTTCTACAGAATCCATTCCATTTAGTTTATCCCTTGATATACATTTGTTATAAGAAAAAACAAAAGGGTTATAATAGTCATTTGTATAAACTGTATATTGTTCATTCTTTGAGAACAGTGAATATCCATATGGTATATTGTATGGTTCGCCATTATCTTTAATATAATACTTTACAGACAATAATTCCATAAGTTGTGTTCTTGAGTCCATATCATAATTTATTATGTTCTCTTCAAAACCACTGTTATTTATATACCTCAAAAAATCTGATATATTATATTGAGTAGTATTTGAATAAAAACCGGTACTTGAATATTCATTAAGATACGAAAGTCCTAAATTATTTCTTTTGTTATTTTGGAATTCAATTCTGTATAATGTATCATCCGTATCAATAATCGGATATTCTATTTTGGAAAACAAAATCTTGCATTGGTCTATATCTGCGAATTCTTGAATATAATTACCGTAATTAGGATTGAATAATAAATAATTATATATAACTATTGAAAAAAATACAGTTATTATAATAAGTCCTTTTTTAATAAATTGGTTGTTACTATTTAAAATCTTAAAATCAGCATAATATAAAATAAAAAATACAGTTGTACACAAAACTCCTGTTATCGTATAAATATTAAATATATTAGAATTATTTATATGTAATGCTATAGATAATAAAAATACAAATAATAATATATATAGAAGCGGATTTTTATTTTGTTTATAGTTCTCTTTATCTATAGCTTGACAAGAAATATATGATAATGAAAAGGTCCATATATATGTCCATCTGTTACTTATATTATTAAAACCACAAAAAACATATGCGAAAAAAGGAAATAACATAAATATAAACAGAATAGTTGCAATAATTCTCCATTTTAAATACTCTTTATCACATTTTGAAGTTGAACATATACAAAGTAATGCCAATGGTATAACACCAATGTAAAATTCATAATTAGGTTGATTATAACTTGTCATTGGTGATGGTATATATGCTAAAATTTGAGCAATCCAATTTTTGCTATAATAAAACAAGGAGTCAGAGGCGATTATACTACTTGTTCTATTAGAATTAAGAAGAACATATACGGTTGGTAAAAAAACAAAGGCAGCTAAACCAATACCTAATAATCCGTTTAGAATATAGTTTGATATTTTTTTAAATAATATATAAAAATTTATTTTGTTATTATAAACGAAGCAAGATACAAGAAAATATATAATGCAAAAAATTACATTTATATACAAGAAATATATGTGACTAATTGCACTCAAAGCTATCATAATAACAAAAATTATAGAAAAATTTTTTTCGTCTATTTCGTCCATTCCCAATATAATTAATGGCAAATATATCATGGGAACTAAAAAAACGGGAAATCTAATACCTATATACATAGTATAGGCTGAAAAAACATATATTAATGATGATATATAGATTGAATAATAAGACAATTTCTTTCTAAGACAATATAAAGAAAATGCAATACCTGTACAATATAGTTTTATTAAGGTAATTAAACTATAAGTTATAACACCTGGATTTTTATCAAACAAAGATGCTATAAATTCAAATGGTTCAAAATACCAATTTGAGAAAAAAGATATTCCATCTGTTCCCCATCCTATATTAATATTAAATGATGATAAGGAAAAAAAAGACTTATTAACTTCAACAAAAGATGGATATAAAACAGGAAACCCATCTAACGACCATAATAGAGTTTTCCTGTTGGCATAAAACACATAAAAGGATAGAATAACAATCGCAATAAAAGAGAGTGAATACCATATATATAATTTAAACTTATTATCAATTTTTATTATATTTTGAATATTCATTTTCTAAACACCCACAATTTACTTGCAATATAATTTAAAATAATTACGATTATATTCACTATTACTTTTGAAACAAGTCCATTCCAATTTAATACATTCACCAATAGCCACATTAAAAAAGTATCCAAAAACAGAGTTATCAATCTTGCAAATAAAAATTCCAGCATTTCTTTGATAGCTGTCCGACTTTTCCAATCTTTGCTTTCAAATACCCATAATTTGTTAGTTATAAATGCAAAGATAAATGCACATACCCATGCAAGTACATTTGAAAGGACTAAGTTTAACTCTAATATTTCATTAAACAAATAAAATGTAACAATGTTAATTAATGTTGCACCAAGACCGAAAATTCCATATAATATAAGCTCTTTATACTTTTTTAACAACGTCTTCAATTTTAATACCATCCTTCAGTATTTTGCTTTTACACATAAAACGTGCTTTAAATGCAATGCCAAGATACTTAAATGTCTGTAGCAATGAATTCTGAGATTCACCTTCTTGCCTTGCCTCCCAATTTGACGGAATTTCATGAATTTTAACACCTAATCGTATTGGTTTTAAAGCTGTTTCCAAGAAGAAAGGATGTTTGACTTCCTCCCAAGCTATTGATTTGAACAATTTAGCAGGCGCAATCCTATATCCAAAAGTAATATCCGTAAGTTTTACCCAATAAATAATTGAGAAAATTTTTTGGAACATAAAATTTAAAACATATTTAGTTTTGTTATAGCCATCAAAGCTTCCTTTTTTTAACCACCTTGATGCTGTGATCATATCATAAGGATACTTCTTCGCCGCCTTAATAAATGTTTTTACTGTATGTGGATCTGTCTCTAAATCCGGTGCCATCATCAATATATGTGTGCCTGTGGCATAATCTATGCCATCTCTTACAGCGCCTCCGGCAAATGGTAATTTCTGATATACAATATTCATAGGAATGCCGGCTTCGTCTGTTAGCTTTTTTGCTTCGTTAATTGCATCTAAACTTGTTTGTTCCGTGCGTTCACATACTATTACCACAAATTCTTTTATATCACTATGACTACATTCGTCTAAAATTATTTCTATAGTTTTTATAAATGAAAATGTTTCATTTAATGTTGGCAGTAATATTGAAACTGATATAAACTTTTCCATACAATAACCTCAATTATATTATAAAATCAATTTTATCTATATTTAAGATGTTTTTTATAAGTGAATTATCCATTAGAGTTGAAGAGGCTCTTTCACTGATAAAAATATTATTTTTTTCATTCATAGTTATAGGCTTGACTAAAGATTTGTCGGCGCCTAATTTATCAGCGATCATAAGCCCTATATCATATTTGGATAAATCGCTGTCTCCGCTTATATTAACTATATGAGGGATTTCTGTGTTTAGCTCACACAATTTTATTAATAAATCGGCAGCTGTTTTAAAATTTAAAGATGAACGAAACGAGTCTGCAAACATTTCAATTTCTTTTTGGCTTTTTAAGTCATTTACAATTTTATCATAAAAATGTAATTTGTTTTTTACAAGACTATGCGCAATAAGAAATGGATATCGTACAACATTAAATCCATAGTATTTTATTATTGCTTCAGCTGCACATTTGTTTTTGCCATAAATATTAACCGGATTCAACACATCATCTTCTTTGAAATGATGATTGTTAATACTATTACCATATACGCTATCAGTTGAAGCATAAAACAATTTA
The DNA here is from genome assembly GCA_902762955.1 of uncultured Lachnospiraceae bacterium. Taxonomy (GTDB): domain Bacteria; phylum Bacillota; class Clostridia; order Lachnospirales; family Lachnospiraceae; genus Coprococcus_C. The sequence continues at coordinate 6,116 of CACWQH010000005.1, read as the reverse complement.
TCTACAAAAAATAACTTATTTATACACTTTGATAGGGTTGTAACATTAATATTCCATGCAAATTGTGGATTTTCAGCAACTTTATCTGGATGATGATATGCTGCTAAAAAAATAACTTTAATATTGTTTATATTTTTTATGAAATCTATTACATTATCAAATTCATTATCATCAGTAATATCACATTTAATCCATTTAATTCTTGAAGTGTTAGCAACATTGCTAATGTTTCGAGCAGTTGATACAATATCATCATTAGTTAATGCTAATATACTTTGAATAATATAATTTCCTAAATAGCCGTTACCACCAATAATTAAATACATTTTACTCTCCCCAATAATGTGATTCCAACATAGCACATAATGCGTGATATATTGGTAAGTGCAATTCTTGTATTTTGTACGTTTCAGTTTCAGGCACATGAATTGAGACATCACAAAGGGAATCTAATTTACATTCTTTAGCTCCACATAAACCTATGCATTTCAACCCTTTTGCCTTTGCAATTTCCATTGCATAGACAATATTTTTAGAATTCCCTGAAGTACTTATTCCTAAGAATACATCATTTGCTTTTGATACTGAATTAAGCGCTTGTGCAAATATAAAATCTCCGTTTACATCATTTGAAACTGCGGTAGATAATGCACAGAATGAAGGTAATGAAACTGCGGGTAAGCCGCCCTCGATATTTGCATTTAGCAAATCTGCATCATCAGGGCAAACTTTATATAATTTCTTTGACAATTCCTCGTTTATAGGACGCTTTGCCATAAATGATTTCATTAGTTCTCCGACGATATGCTCACTGTCTGCTGCACTGCCTCCATTACCTGCTACATATAATGTCCCACCTGCATCATAAGAATAAGTTAAAATTTCATATGCTTTCATTATGGAATTTTTACACTTGTCTAATATTGGATAACGTTCAAATAAATTATCAAATATCTGTAAATCTTTCATAAAAGTGCTGTTCATTGTTTTTCTCCTTATGAATAAATGTCTTTTGTGCCATCTTTATGCTCAACGCCTAAATCATACATACTTGCTAACCATGTATCTTTCGTATAATAAAAGCTGTGGATAACATATGGTGGAATAGTAAACATATCTCCAGAATGAAACGTATAGTTTTCGGTAATATCACCTTTTGATACGGTCAAAGAGAATTCACCTGTTATTACATAAAAACATTCATTATTTTCTTTGTGATAATGGTTACCTCTAAGTACATCTTTTTTTGAAAATATTATATTATATTGTTTATATCCATCGTGTACAAGCTGAGTTAATTTACCACGTTCATCTTCATTTATAAAATCAGGTTCTATAATTTGAATAAGCATTTCTAAAACTCCTCTGCCAATTTCATAGCATCTAACATACACATATCCATATTGTTATAATTCCATGTGCCCCAGCGACCTAAAAGTCTGAAAGACTTGTCTGTTGAAAAGTATTCTTTTATAGCCTCGGTATTTTTTCTATAGTTTCTGTCATGTATAACATAAGCATACTTTGTAAATTCGTGATCTAGAACTTTATTAAATGCCAGTTCGCGGGGCAGTATATCTGTTCTGTCTGCAAATCCATCATCAATATCGAACGAATCCCCTATTATCTCTAAAGCACCCAATCCTGAATTATTATCGGGAGAATAGTGTGGAGTAAGAGTGCTTTGGTAACCAACTCTGTGGGATCTGTATTTATGAGACGGTATATATAACCATGTTATATCCGTCTTAGGACAACTGAATAGTATTGTTGTAAGACTATTAAATTTTAAATCATTGATATGTGATACTATTTTTCCAGGTAGCTTCATAACATATGGCAACTCAGGTAGAGGAATGGTGGATATAATCATGTCGTAGTCCTCACGACCATTTATTATCCATTTGTTATCTGCATTTTTTTCTATTCGCTGAATAGAAAAACTGTATCGAATATCTAAGCCGTCTGCAATGGCGTCTACCATTGTTTGAATACCGCCGTCTATAGGATAGTAGAAAGTTGAATGAGGCATTTTTCTTTCTTTAGGATTTTTCAAAAGCATTGACTTAATCATTTCTTTTTTTGTTGGCAGCGGCATCTTGCCTTGCATCCATTTTGTCTCCATATCTTCAAGTGGATATGCCCAAATTTTTTCATTATATGGTATCATATAATAGTTAGCTATAGCCTCACCAAAATTCCATGTCAACCAATCTCTGAAATTATCAGGTTCGTCACCATTTTGAGACAAAATAAAGTCATGAACACAATCTACAGCACTATCCGTATCCAATTCACACAGGGATAATTCAAAAGGGTACGACACATAATTACCATTAAAATATATTTTTGCGTTTCTTTCGGTATATTGCCATTTTTCCTTTGGCAATATTGAAAACACCCAATCTACAACTTCCTTATGCTTTGAATTGAATATATGTCCGCCATATGGATCATAGAGATATCCATTTGTAAATCTTGTTCGTGCTAATCCACCAGCGGTTTCTTCCTTCTCATATACTGTTATTTTATGACCTTTTTCTTGTAATAATTTTGCTATGGTAAGACCTGACACACCAGCGCCTAAGACAGCTATATTCATATATATTCACCTCTATCTTGTCAAAAATTCAGTTCCATTCTTTACGCGTTCTCTCCAGTAATCAAGCAAATCCTTCATGGTTTGTTCAAATTTTATCTCTGGTTCCCATCCTGTATGAGCCTTAAATTTTCGACAATCAGGAATCTGTAAATCTGCATCAATCGGTCTTAATCTTTCAGGATCAACCTCAATCTTAATCTTATCTTTCATAGTAGACATTGATATTAATGCATTAAGCGTATCTCCGACCTCACATGTATATGAACCGCCGATATTATAATATTCACCAGCAACAGGGTTAATAGTTACAAGCATATAATAAGCTCTGACAGCATCTCTTACATCAGCATAGGTTCTGAGAGATTTCAGATTTCCTACCTTTACAACAGGAACAATCATTCCAGCCTCGATCATCGCTATCTGTTTTGCGAAGGTTGATTCGTGGAATACATCCCCACGTCGAGGACCTGTATGTGTAAACATTCTCGTGGTCATTACTGTCATTCCAAATGCTTCTGCATAATATCTTCCAAGTAAATCGGTACCAACCTTAGAAATTGCGTATGGTGAAGCAGGGTGGAAAGGACAATCTTCGTTAATGCCTTCTTCAGGTTTTTTTTCGGCAGGTATTTTTCCAAACACCTCTGATGAAGCACATACGTGAATTATCGGCTTATAGTTGCTGTCTTTATCCATAACAATTCGTATACTTTCTAATAATCTTGAAGTTCCTAATATATTAGTATTAAGTGTATCAATAGGTGCAGTAAAACTTGTTAGCGGATAACTTTGTGCTGCTAGATGAAATATGTAATCTGGTTTTACATCTTGTACAACATGTAATAATGATACTTGATCATTAAGATCAGCATATTCAAAAAAAACTCTATCTTTTTTGTTGACACGTTCTAATAGATGTTGTACGTTATCAAGAGGACTGCGCCATCTACATACTCCATAGATATCCCAATTAGTTTCTTTTAATAGGTAATCACATAAATGTGAACCTACCATACCTGTAATTCCTGTAATTAATGCTTTTTTTGACATTTTTTTCTCCTTATTATTTGTTGTTTATTTCTTTAATTCGCTCTATATCAAAAAATTCTGAACGATAATAGAGTATTCTTGAACCTGCATTTTCAAATTCAAAAGGAACATATAACAAATCACCTAATGCTTTTTTTACATTCTCCTGTTTGTCTTTTTCAACATAGAAAAGTAAAAATCCACCCCCGCCTGCACCAAGAAGTTTACCGCCTATCGCACCGGCATCTTTAGCCTTCTGATATAGATCATCAATAACATTTGTTGATACTCCATCAGTTATACCTCGCTTAAGTTTCCATGTATAATCAAGTAATCTTCCAAATTCTGCTAAATCTGTTTTTGAAACAAGTATCTCTTCTGCTTTATCCACAAGAGATTTCATTTCTAAAAGGTCTTTGACTTTTTTGTCAATATTTTCTTCATGTTGTTGAGAAATTACAGCAGAAAAACGTGATACATTTGTGTAAAAAAGCATAAGATTGCTATTCAGTTCTCTTTTTGTATCTTGAGATATGACTATAGGCTGTACGCTATAACCATCAGCAGAAAAATTGATTCTATTGAATCCTCCAAATGAAGCTGCAATCTGATCTTGAACTCCGCCGCTTTCTTTGCATAGCGTTCTCTCCAAGTATATTGCATCATCAGCCAGTTTCTTTTTATCTACGTATTTTCCTTTTAATGCATAAAATGCATTCAGCATACCAACTGCAAAAGAGCTGCTTGTACCTAAACCTGAACGTGCAGGCAAATCTGCTTCATACACTATTCTTAATTCGTGCATATCAAGGTATTTCATGGCCTCACGAACTGCCGGATGAACTATTTCATCAGCTGTATTTGTAAATTCAATAACATCATCATAATTTATTTGATTAGAATATTCGAAAAATCTAGGTAAATGACTAACCATTACACTACAATATTTGTCAAAAGTTGTTGAAATTACACTTCCGCCATATTCATTATAAAAATCCGGAAAATCTGTACCACCACCAAAAAAAGACATTCTAAAAGGTGTTTGCGTTATTACCATATCTTTTGTTCTCCCATCTCTAATTTATTTTTTTTTCTACAAATTCTTTTAAATTCGCATATGTTTCAAATTTAAAATCTAAATCATCAATTTTATTATCGCCTATGTAAATTGGATTACACTTAGCTTTATAACCTGCTATTATATCTGATTTGCTATCTCCAATCATGTATGATTCTTCAGGCAAGATATTAAACTTGTCTATAGCATCTAATATGAGTCCGGGTTTCGGTTTCCTGCAATTACATTTTATTTTATATTCGATTCGTTCGCCTTCAAATCCTTTATCGGGGTGATGAGGACAGATAAACCACGAATCAACATATGCCCCATAATTTCCCAGCTGTGTTTCTATCATATTATTTATAGAATTAAGTTCTTCAAAAGTACAATCTCCACGTGCAATTACAGGCTGATTACTTATTACAATAACTAAATAATTGCTTGAGTTAATGTGCTTGATTGCTTCAGCTACACCGTCTATTAATTCGATTTGATCAGGTTTTGTAATGAAACCTTTGTACTTATTTATTGTTCCATCTCTGTCTAAAAATATTGCTTTTTGTTCTTTTCTTAAACATTTTGCAGTAACTTTGCCGTTTGCTAAATCCAAAGTTACTTCATTTAATCTTTCAGGAGTTCCCATATCTTTAACATATTCGGGAGAATCATATGCATAGACATCTCCGTTATCAACAAGAGGCTTAAGAATATCTCTATCTAAATCCCACTTTCCAGGATGTTTTATTTCTGCTATCACGCGAGGTGATAAAATGTGAATTCCGGCATTGACACGATTCTTATATAGTTCTCTTTTTTCCTCTTTATGAATCCATTTAATTACTTTGCCGAAATTATCTGTGACAATAAGTGCACTGTCGTATGGATGATTATTCGGATGAGTAAATAAAGTTACAGATGCATTCTTTTCTCTATGATATTTCTCCATCCTGTTAAAATCTATATCCATCACGGCATCACCATTCAAAAGGAAAAAATCTTCTGTTAGTTCATCTTTCAAATAATATAATGCTCCAGCTGTACCCAGAGGTGTTTCCTCTTTGAAATATTTTATATTTACCCCGAATTTGCTTCCGTCTTTAAAGTAATCTTGTATAATGTGTCCCAAGTGTCCTACAACAAGAATGATTTCATGATATCCCTGATCTTTTAAATTTTGAATTTCATATTCTAAAATTGTTTTTCCGTTTATGGAAATCATAGGCTTTGGAATATCATTAGCTATAGATGCTATTCTAGTTCCTTTTCCACCAGCCATAATAACTACTTTCATTTTGAGTACACCTCTATAATGTGCAAATAATTAAAATCCTTATTATAATAGAATAAGGTCCCATTTAAGATTCTTAATTAGTATAACTTTATAATTTGATTCTGTCAAGAACCGTCGATATATTTGTATAAATT
>CACWQH010000004.1 GCA_902762955.1 uncultured Lachnospiraceae bacterium | reverse complement strand
GTATCAGCCTTTTCATATACTTTTCGCTTTAGAAAAACTAAAAAAGCGTGAAGTCGTATATAAGCAGTGGTACGGATACCCACTATTATGCGACAAACCAGAATTTATGCTTGTGTTTTTTGAATATAGGATATAAAATGGTAGGGCACGGCTTGTGGCTGTAAGGAGGTACGTATGGATAAAAGGGAGATAAACGAGTTAAGAAAGCTTTTTACTTTAGAAAAAAGCGGCATTTCAAAGATCGTTGGCTGCTATGTAAATGGCGATAAGGTAAAGCTTGCTAATATAGATGAATTCTTTGGTGTTCTGCCAGAAGAAGAACAGCATAAATATTTTGAGATATTCAGGAAGACATTGTCGGGACAGACCGGAAAAAATCTTCTTAATATGGAATTTAATGAGTCTGCCAAGGATGAACAAAGAGATTTTCTGATAAGATTAAGAGACAGCGAGCTTAAGGATGAAAAGCTTTTGGATGAGTTTTATGATAAGGTAATCGAGTCTTATAATTATGTCGGAAATTATATAATAATACTTGTATATCAAAGCTATGACGTACCAAGTATAACCAGTGATAATATGGAAAATGAGGATGCCTCGGAGGAAGTGTACAGATTTGTTCTTTGCTCAATCTGTCCGGTTGAGCTTTCAAAGCCGGGACTTGAGTATTATGAGCTGGAAAATACCTTTCATAATAGCGAGAGAAGCTATATGGTAGGATTACCTGATATGGGATTTTTATTTCCTGCATTTACCGAAAGGTGTGAGGATAGGGACAGATTGCTGCTTTATACGAAGGATTCCAAGGAATTTGACCTTGGTTTTATGAACTATGTGCTTAACTGCCGCGTACCGCTTCCGGCCCCGGCTCAAAAAAATATTTTCAATGACATTATAACTGAGACACTGGAAGAAGAGTGCGATTATGAGGTGGTAAAAAATATACACGAGGAACTTTCTACTATAATTGAAACCAGAAAAGAAGATTCCACAGTTCCGGAAACCATTTCAAAAAAGGAAATAAAAAATATATTGGAAAACAGCGGTGTTGCGGCGGATAGAATGGCTAACTTTGATAAGCGTTATGATGCTCATTTTGAAGAAGAAAAGGAAGAGGACAGAAGCTTTTATGTTAAAAATCTGTATCCTTCTGCCAATAAGGTTGAGATAAAAACCGCAAATGTATCGATAAAGGTTGATGCAGATAAGATGGATGTCGTTGAGACAAAGATGATAGACGGTAAGAAGTGCCTTGTTATAAGAGTCGATGAGGAGCTTATAGTTAATGGTATAAGAGTTAATTAGGAGCTCATAGTTAATGGTATAAGAGCTGATTAAATTTATGCATATTTGACTAAAAATAATTAAGATTTATTAATTTTTTTTGAATTTAATTTAAGTGTAGGTCAGAATAATGAAAAATTACTTAAGAGGATTAAAAGCAGGAATACCGATTGGACTCGGCTATCTTTCTGTATCCTTTACCTTTGGTATAGCGGCAATTTCATATGGTTTAAACTGGTGGCAGGCAATTTTGGTTTCCATGACTACAGTAACGTCTGCAGGACAATTTGCGGGTATCGGCATGATGGCTGAACCGGGACTTTACTGGCAGATGCTAATATCGCAGATAACGATTAATATCAGATATTCATTTATGTCCATTTCTATAGGGCAAAAGGCTGATGAAAAATTTAAGGGTATATACAGATGGCTGCTTGGATTTTTTATGACTGATGAGATATTTGCGGTAGCCAGTCAGGAGGAGAGCGTCAAGCGTTCATTCTTTCTTGGACTTTCGACCATACCTTATATAGGCTGGAGTGTGGGAACTGCTATAGGTGCACTGCTTGGAAACATTCTCCCGGCACGAATTATGAGTGCACTTGCACTTGCTATCTACGGAATGTTTATCGCCATTGTTGTTCCGGAGATGAAAAAGGCAAAGCCGGTTATACTAGCAGTCGTACTTGCATTTGGCTTTAGCTCCATGTTTTATTACATACCTCTTTTGAAGAAGGTTTCAAGTGGTCTTTCAATCAGTATATGTGCGATAGCGGCAGCACTTATATGTGCCGTATTATTTCCGGTTTCAGAGGAAGAGAGTAACAGTGATAAATCATCAAGTTTAGATAAAGAAAGTGAAAATGATAAGGAGGTTGCAGCAAATGAATAATTTTCAGTTTTTTACATATTTGCTAGTACTTGCAGGTTCAACCTACCTTATAAGAGTAATACCTTTTGTAGCCATAAAGGAAAAGATTAATAATAAATATGCGCGTTCATTTTTATATTACATTCCATATGCTGTGCTTACTGCCATGACGCTTCCTGCGGCTTTGTATGCTACAAGCTCTTTTATTTCTGCTTTGGCCGGTATTGTGGTTGCAATTATACTTGCTTATAGAAACAAGAGTCTGACTGTGGTCGCAATTTTTGCCTGTCTTGCAGTGTATATTACAGAACTGTTTATTTGAGTTTTATCACGGAATAGTTGAAATCACCTCCATAATAGGATAAAATACCCTATGTGGGGGTGATTTTTTATGAAATGTCCGTCTTGTGGAAGTGAAAACAAAAATACTAATATAAAATGTGAGGTGTGTGGTACCTTGCTTCATCCTGAAGAGGAGGACCGTTCTCTTTTTGATTCAAATATAAACACAACGTATGTTGACAGACAAAAAATTGTAAATGGATTGAATTATATAAACAAAAGAAAGAAAGGTATAGGCTGCTTATCAAATGTTATTATTGCTGTTATTTTGATTCCATGGATATTGGCAGGCCTGGCCTTTATAGGGGTTAGTCTTTATTCTATTATTTCCAATATTAAAGTATCAAAAAATTATGATGAAACAGAAGCAACTCTTGTTGATTACGTTATAAAAAGTAGTGGCGAGGGTAAGGATTACTATAAAGCTATTTATGAGTTTGAGGTTGATGGTGTTAAGTATACTGCTTCACCTGATAAAGAGGGCTCAAAAAACAGCTATAAAAAGACTGCAAAGGTTAAGTATAATCCGGAATATCCAAATGAAAATCTTATGGCTTCCGGTTGGGGTGGCTTACTTGCAACCGGTATAGTTATGGAAATAATCATAGCTATAATTTATATAGGTATCAGACGAAAATTAAAAGGGATGTCTGATATGGTAGATGAAGCGATTTCAGAAGAAATAAGTGATACGCAAGGGGAGGAATGACATATGTGGATTGGAATTGTTATAGCAATTATTGTAGTTTTGGTTGTTTTGATAATTGCTATGTATAACAGTTTTGTAAAGCTTGATAACAAAGTAAATGAAGCATTTTCAACCATGGATGTCTATCTTGTAAAGCGTTGGAATATGATACCAAAGCTGGTGGATGTGGTTAAGGCATATGCTGCACATGAAAAGTCAACTTTGGAGAGTATAGTAAGCTTAAGAAACGGCTCATACGAAAGTATGTCTGAGGCTGATAAGATAAAGGCAAATGTTGAGCTTTCAAAGGGTATAAATAAGATGATGGCGGTTGCCGAAGGTTATCCTGAACTTAAGTCCAGTGAGAATTTTATAGATTTGAGTAACAAGCTCTTTAAGGTTGAGGATGAGATCGCCAATTCCAGAAAGTATTATAACGGAGTAGTAAGACTTTTTAACAATAAGACGGAGACTTTTCCGGGCAATATATTTGCAAAGATTTTCGGATTTAGTTCAAAGCAGATGTTTGAGGCAGAGAGCTTTGAAAGAAATGATGTGGGGATAGATATTTAGATAGCAGCATTTTACAAAAAATATAATATGTTTTTGTGAGAAGGGGAGATTGTTATGAGGAGAAGTAATAAAGTAAAATGGCTTATATCAGCTATTTTAAGTGCTGTTTTTATATGCCTTTCATTTACATATACTGATTCATATGCAGCAGAAGATGACGACTCTGATGAGGGCGTGGTAGGATATGAAAATTATACACCAAGCGAAAATCCTGATTATGAATGGTATGATTATGTTATAGACAGCTATAATGTTGACATCGTTGTAAATGAAAACAACCGTCTGGATATCACAGAGACGTTGGTTGTTTATTTTAATGTTCCAAAGCATGGAATATACAGAACAATACCTCTAAAAAATACAGTTGTGAGACAAGATGGCACAACCTCTAAAAATCGTACGCAGGTTACCAATATAAAAGTCAATAATGAATATGAAACTCAAAGAGAAAATAATTCTTTAAAGCTTAAAATCGGCTCACCAAATGTAACGGTTACAGGTGCACAGTATTATTCAATAAGCTATACCTACAATCTCGGCAAGGATCCTATGAAGGATTATGATGAGCTTTATTATAATATCATAGGACCTGAATGGTTGGATACGGTTATCGGAAATGTATTCTTTACCATTACCATGCCAAAGGACTTTGATGCAAGTAAGCTTGGTTTTTCTGCAGGTTATGAGGGTAGTACCGATAGCAGTAGGATTGTTTATTCGGTTGACGGAAATGTTATAACAGGAAGCTATAACGGAATTCTTGAGGCTACGCAGGCTCTTACTGTAAGGTGCGAGCTGCCGGAGGGATATTTTGTCGGAGCAGGACTTGATATAAATGTAAGAGATTACATTATGTTTTTTATTCCTATAGTATTATTGCTCATATCCATACTTATATGGTTTATATTCGGACGTGATGATAAGGTTATTGAAACCGTTGAGTTTTATCCGCCGGAGGGCTTTAACAGTCTTGAGGTAGGCTTTTTATATAAAGGAAAAGCAGATAATCAGGATGTTGTTTCGCTTCTTATATATCTGGCGAATCAGGGATATATTAAGATATCGGAATTTGAGGAAAAGAATTTTCTCTCGAAGAAAACAGGCTTTAGGATTACGAAGCTTAAGGATTATGACGGAAACAATATAAATGAGAGAACCTTTTTGAACGGTCTTTTTAAAATGAATTATGGCAAGGGAATACTCTTGAAAAATGGAGAAGCTTATGATGAGAGTGAACGAATAGAGGTTACCTCTACCGACCTTTATGACAGCTTTTATAGGACTGTGAATAAGATCCTTAAAAATATAAATGACAAGGAAAATACATATAAGATATTTGAAAAAAGAGCATCGAAGAAGTCTGTATTTATTACACTTATGATTATAGCAGCATTTATATTGATAACCATACCTCCGATTACTACATACGGTATGACAGAAATGCTTCCTTTTGCAATTATCTTTCCTGGAATTGGTTTTACGGTAATGTTTAGCATGTTGTTTGAAAGAAGCAACACCATATATGTAAACGGAAAACCAAAGAATTCACCATGGGCATCGAAAATATTTGGTCTTATATGGGGGCTGGGCTTTGGCGGTGCACCTTGGGCAATGATTGTGCTTCCTGCACTTTTACAGGATAAGTGGTATTTTATAGGATATATGGTTGGCATAGTTTGTATAATTGGAATGGTTCTTTGTCGTGTATATCTGCCTAAGAGAACACCTTACGGCAATATGATGCTCGGTAAGGTAAAGGGCTTTAAGAACTTCCTTGAGGTGGCAGAGAAAGAAAAGCTGGAGGCTCTGGTTATGGAGCAGCCGGATTATTTCTACAACATACTTCCGTATACCTATGTACTTGGCGTATCCGATAAGTGGATTAAGAAATTTGAAACGATAGCAGTTGAGGCACCGTCCTGGTATGACAGTCCTACATTTAATACGACAGCCTTCGGTGCATTTATGGGTGCGACCATGGCAGCAGCATATACATCCATGAGTTCAAGTCCTTCGAGCAGTTCGGGTGGAAGCTCGGGAGGCGGTTCATCAGGCGGAGGCTCCGGTGGTGGAGGCGGTGGCTCATGGTAATAGATGAACAGATGTGACATGGGGACAGGTTCCTTGAACACTTTAAGGTACACGCACAGCTCGCTGGCGCTCACGCTGTGCTTAGCACTTAAAGTGTTCAAGAAACCTGTCTCCGTGTCACATTATGTTTCCTCTAACTCATAATATTTCTCGTAAGCTTCAACTAGCTTTGTATCAAGGGCTTCACGTTCGGTGCTTAAATCACTCAATTTCTTTGAGTTGGTTGCATTTTCGGGTGCGTTTATTTCCTCGTCGATTTTGGAAATTTTTTCTCCCAAGTCGGCGATTTCTTTTTCAAGCTTTTTTAAATCGTTTTCGCGTTTTCTTGCCTTTGCCTGTTCTTCCTTGTTTTTCAGGTAGGCTTCCTTATTGGATAGTGTAGTATTATTGTCAGTAGTATCATTTGATGCTGCAGCTTCGCTTATATTATTAGTGCCGTCAGAAACAGGTGAGAATATACCTGACTTTACACTACTTGCATTAGCACCTGTGTTTTTGGTTTCAGCTTCATATATAAGTTCTTTATGACTCTCATAATAATCATAATTTCCTATAAATGAATACAGCTTTTTATCCTTTAATTCCACAATCCTTGTAGATATCCTGTTTATAAAATATCTGTCGTGGCTTACGCAGAGTACGGTCCCGGTGTAGCTTCGTATAGCCTCCTCGAGTATTTCCTTCGAGTGTATATCAAGGTGGTTGGTCGGCTCATCAAGTATAAGAAAGTTTGCGGGAGAGAGCATAAGCTTGGCAAGTGATACACGTCCGCGCTCACCACCTGACAGGTCGCCTATCTTTTTAAATACATCATCGCCTGTAAACAAAAATGCTGCCAGAACATTTCTGATTTTAGTATTCGTAAGGTCAGGGTAGGAATCGGAGATTTCCTCAAATATGGTTTTGTGTAAGGAGAGTATCTGATGCTCCTGATCATAGTAGCCTACCTTTACTCTTGAACCGAGTATAATCTGTCCTTCATCCTTTGGGATTATGCGGTTAATTATCTTAAGTATTGTGGTCTTGCCGGTTCCGTTTGCACCTATAAGACATACGTGTTCACCACGTTTTATCTCCATGTTCATATCGGAAAAAAGGTTATTTGTTCCAAAGGACTTGGAAAGCTCCTTTATGGTCAAGACATCATTTCCGCTTTCGACAGACGGAGAAAGTGATAGTCTCATATCGGCGTTTACCTCGGTCGGTTTATCAAGCCTTTCTATTTTGTCTAACATCTTTTCGCGGCTTTCGGCACGCTTGATGGATTTTTCTCTGTTAAACTGCTTTAGCTTTTCGATGACGGCTTCCTGATGCTTGATTTCCTGCTGCTGATTGAGATAAGCTTTCATCTGCGAAGCTCGTATTTCGGCACGTTTGTCAGAATAATATGTATAGTTGCCGTGATAATTGATTGCCTTAGTATTGTCTATCTCGACAATTTTGGTCGCGATTTTATCTATAAAATACCTATCATGGCTTACGATGATAACACTTCCCGGATAAGAAGAAAGGAAGCCCTCAAGCCATGCTATGGATACCATATCAAGGTGGTTGGTCGGCTCATCAAGAATTATTATATCCGGCTTGGTGAGAAGGAGTCTTCCCAATGCGACACGCATTCTCTGACCGCCGGAGAGGGAGTTGATATGTCTGTCATAATCAGCTTCGGTAAAACCAAGTCCCTTTAGCACACCGGTAACCTCACTTTTATAGGCGTATCCGTTTTCGTGGTCATACTGCGTGGAAAGCTTGTTATATGTATTCATTATCCTTTCAAGCTCTTCACCCTCGGCATGCTTCATATCATTTTCGAGGCTGCGGATTTTCTCCTCCATATCAATCAGGTATCGCTTTGTCTCAAGCATTTCCGCATAGATTGTATTGTCAAAGGATATGTCCTGATGCTGCGAGAGGTAACCGATGGTGGTATCCTTTGCAAGAACTACCTGCCCGTCATCTGCGGTTTCCTCACCCATAATGATTTTAAGAAGAGTGGTTTTGCCGGAGCCGTTTATGCCGACTATGGCGAGCTTTTCTTTTTCCTCTATATGAAATGAAACATCAGAAAGTATCTGATTGATTCCATAGGCTTTACTTATATTTTGAACTGCGAGTATCATAGGTTGTCTCCTTTTATATAGGTATGGCAAATCTGAATACATAATCATCCGGATCGATTTCATGTCCGAAAAATATTCCGACTATATTTATGCCGTAGAGTGGGCCGGCAGGTTTTAAATTCCTTTTCTTCATTTCTTCAAGAAGAATCTTTCCGCCGTTTTCCATTATATAATCATTATCACCGTGGTAGATAAGTGAAAATGCCTGACGTGGTTTTATATGCACAACCCTTGACGAATCAGGAATCGATTTTGGATTAATGGTAATACACATGGTTGATTCAAATGGATCCTTATCTGTTCCGGCATATACTTCATCTAATCCGGGCATCACTATAAACATCGGAGTTGTAGGGTATGGCTTAAAGCCTGCATCATACATTTTCTTTATCTCGCTATAGTTGTACTCAACCTGCTTTTTAATCTGTCTTATAGGACACGGAAATGTATAGCAGGTAAGCTCAGGTATTGTATAATATGAATACGAAATGCTTTCACGTTCCGTAAATGAGGACTCAAATTCATCCACGCAGCGCTGGGCTATATCAAGCTGCTCACGTATCTTAGTAAGAAAATTCTGTTTATCCAAGGTACCGTTATAGTACGCAAGGATATCCTTTTGGGACACACCAAGACGCTTAAGAGAAAGATAGCGTTGTATCTTAAGGATGTTCATAACATCATAGTATCTGAATCCGCTTTCCGGATTAGTGTATCGAGGAGTATCAAAACCTGCTTCCTCCATACGAAGAAGCGTTGCACGACTGATATCACATATATTTGCTACTTCACGTATAGTATATAGCTTTTCGCCTTCCATCTTATAACGTTCTATCATTTGAACCTCCTGATTTTACAAAATTCCACAAAAATCTAATCTTTTGTTTCTCCAAAAGTGTCCTAATGTGGACAGTATAGCAAGGAAAATAAAAATGTGCAAGTGATAAAAAAATTAAAAAACATCTTGAAGTGTCCACAAGTGGACAGGATATAATTAATAATATGATAAACAAAACCGCATATTATAAAAAAAATTACGGAAGATAAATTGATTGTAATACAAGGAGGAAGAAGAAATGAAAGAAAAAAATGAACTTAGAACGTATGTTAGCTTACATATATTGAGACGAAAAGCTCTTGCGTTCGCACTTGCATTTGCGTTGGTGCTTTCAACTATTATTACAATGGTACCAATGTTAGAAGTTAAGGCGGAAGAAACCTGGGAGTATCCAACGAGTGCACCAGAAAATCCGTTTGATGGCGGAGATGGTTCGGCAGAAAATCCGTATAAGATAGCAACAGCACAGCAGTTGGCGAATCTGGCATGGTTGTCTAATGATTGGAATGGTAGTAAAACATATTTAGATAAATATTATATTCTTACAGATAATATTGATTTGGGTAATAAAGAATGGTCGAAAGAAATATCATGGAGCTATGATTTTAAAGGTGTATTTGATGGAGGTGGACATACTGTCTGCGGATTATATATAAACACAACCGGAAATTATGCAGGTTTATTTGCGAAAACAGAAGGTGCAGTAATAAAGAATTTAACGGTGTCTGGAAGAGTTATAGGAAAAGATCACGCAGGAGGAATTGTCGGTAAGGCAGATACCGATAGTGTTATCAGAAACTGTACGAATCTGTGTGAAGTTTCCGGAAATTATTATGTTGGAGGAATCTGCGGTGATGGTTGGGATGCCAGTATATATAATTGTGAAAATATAGGGAATATCACAGGCGTAGAAATTGGAGGAATCTGTGGTGAAAATTATTCCAGTGACAAAGATATATATATATTAGATTGCAGTAACTATGGTGATATAACCTATGACAATGGTAACTATGGTGGTCAAGCCGGAGGAATATGTGGTAGTTTTTCAGGTAAATCATGTTCATGTTCCGGATGCTATAATTCAGGAAATGTTACTTGTAAATATGGAACAGCCGGAGGAATTATAGGAAATTTTAGTGGTACTATTGAAAAATGCTATAATACAGGAACGATTAAAGTATTAGGTTATAGTAGTGGCGCATATGTCGGTGGAATTGTAGGAGAGATGCATAAAAATATAAGTAATTGCTACAACAGAGGAGGCGTGATATACGAGGGTACGGATAATTATGCTGAAATCGGAGGAATAGCGGGAGGCTGTTATCCTTCTTCAAATAATGTGTACTCAAATTGTTACAATATGGGTACAGTTCAGGGAAGTTCAAATAGTACAAGGATTGGTGGTATAGTAGGAAAATTATCATACGAAACAGTAACCTTTAATAATAATTATTCGCTTTCTGGAACGAACTCTTATTTAATAGCGGGATCAAGTACAACTGCTACCAACCAATATGAATTTCTTACTACTGATGAATTTACTTTAGCAGGTAAATTTAATTCATGGGATTTTGAAAATATTTGGGTGATGAATGCTTCAAATACATATCCTGTATTGCGAGGTGTTGGAGAGGCAGAAGGTTCATACACAGTTACTTTTAATTCCAATGGTGGAACAACTGTGGCAGAACAGAGTGTTATAAAAAATAAAAGAGCAAGAGTGCCAAATGCTCCAATTAAGGATGGTTATGCATTCATTGGTTGGTGTTCAGATGAAGGTTTAAATACACTATATGACTTTTCAACTGCTGTAACTGAAAATAAAACCTTATATGCAAAATGGCAACTGTATGTGCCGGATGTAAGTGCTACAGGTTACAATGGTGAATATGATGGAAATAATCATGGAATTACTGTAACAGCTCCTACAGGTGCAACGATTACATACGGAGAAACTGAGGGTAGCTATGCTACTGATAATCCAAGCTATACTAATGTAGGAGAAAATACAGTATATTATCAGGTAACTAAAGATGGATATGCACCTGTAACAGGAAGTGCTACAGTAACCATAACAGAAAAAGAAATAGGAATATCATGGACAGATACAGCACTTACATATAATGGTAGTGAACAAAAGCCAACAGCAACGGCTACAGGTCTTATAGGTAGTGATACATGCACGATAACCGTAACAGGTGAGGAAACCAACGCCAATGCCTATACTGCTACGGCAGGAAGCATAGATAACGCTAACTATAAGCTGCCGACAGCTAACACTACTACATTTACGATTAGTCCGGCCAAGATAATAGTATCAGGTATAAAAGCAAACAATAAGGCTTATGATGGTAATGTTTCAGCTACACTTGATTATTCAAATGTTTCGCTTGCGGGAAAGATAGCCGGTGATGATTTATCCGTTTCGGCAACAGGAGTATTTGAAGACTATAAACCGGCTACAGATATAACAGTAAGTATAACTGATTTGACATTAGAAGGAACTTCAGCAGGAAATTATGTCCTTGCAACTCTCGGTCAGCAGACTACTACGACAGCTGATATAACTATTAATAATGATATTGTCGTAGAGGAGGTAACAAATCCGGACGGAAGCATAACAAAAACCGAGACTAAATATGAGGGAGGCAATGTTTCCAAAATAACTGAAACTACCACAAGTGAAGACGGAAATACGGTAACTGTTGTTGAGAAAAATCCTTCAAATGAAATTTTGAAGACAACCGTAACTGTAAATAACGCAGACGGTACAAAGACAATAACAGAGACCAATGTAGACGAAAGCAGTAAGGTTACAGAAAAAGATTCTGCCGGAAATATAACGAAAGAGACAGTAACTAATTCAGACGGAAGCAAAGTAGTGACGGAAAATTCATATGACAATTTAGGTAATAAGACAGGAAGTGTTGTAACAACCATAAGCGCAGACGGAAAGACAGTAACAGTGAAAGAAAAGGATGCATCAGATGTGACAACAAAAACTACTGAAACAGTAACCAACGCAGACGGAACAAAAACTGTTACGACTACAGAAGGAAATACAACCACGGTCGAGACAAAGGACAGCGAAGATAATGTAACAAAGACAGTTGAGACGGTAAAAAATGAAGATGAAAGCACAACTATAACCGAAAAAGATGCAGACGGCAATATAACAAAAGAGACAGTTATCAATGCAGATGGAAGCAGTAAGGTCACAGAAAAAGATGCAGACGGAAAAGTAACGAAGGAG
Source organism: uncultured Lachnospiraceae bacterium (assembly GCA_902762955.1). GTDB lineage: Bacteria > Bacillota > Clostridia > Lachnospirales > Lachnospiraceae > Coprococcus_C. Next base: position 65,388 of record CACWQH010000004.1, on the reverse strand, counting down.
ACAGTAACTGATGCAGACGGAAGTAAAGAAGTTACAGAAAATTCTTACGACAATGCAGGAGATAAAACCGGAAGTGTTGTGACAACCACAAGCGCAGACGGAAAGACTGTAACGGTAGAAGAAAAGGATGCTTCTGATAATACTAAAAAAACAACAGTAACTGAAAAAGATTCATCGGATACTGTAGTAAAGACAACTGTAACTGTTAATAATTCAGACGGTACTAAAACAATAACAGAGACCAATGCAGATGGAAGCAGTAAGGTTACAGAAAAGAATTCAACTGAAAAGGTAACGAAAGAAACAGTAACCAATGCAGACGAAAGCAAAGTAGAAACAGAGAATTCTTATGACAGTGAAGGCAATAAAACCGGAAGTGTTGTGACAACCACAAGCGCAGACGGAAAGACTGTAACGGTTGAGACAATGGACAATAATGATATTACAACAAAGACTGTTAAAACAGTAACAAACGCAGATGGAACCGAGACTGTTACTACAACAGAAGGAAACACAACAACAGTCGATACAAAGGACAGCGATGGTAATACCACAAAGACCGTGGAGACAGTAACCAATTCAGATGGTACCAAGACAGTCAAAACAACAGATGGCGATTCCACTACAGTTGAAAAAGTTGACCAAAACGGAGAGACTACATCGGTTGTAAAGCAGGAGTCTAATGATCAGGGTACTGCTGTAAAAACTGTAGAAGAGATAGGTGATGCGCCTGATACAACATTAATTGATGATGTTGACGTATTGGTTGATAAGCTTATTTTCGATGAGGAAAAAGTAAGACAGCAAAATGGTGAGCTTGTAATGATTATCCTTGATGTAGAGGATGTTACCGATTCTGCTTCGTCTGAAGATATTGCAAAGGTTGTTGCTGCTCTTCAAAGCGGTGAAAAGGCCGGAGGATATTTTGAAATCAATCTGTATAAGCAGATTGGTGCTTCTTCAAAGATTCAGATTACAGATACAAATAACGAAAAAATCAGTATAAGTATGCGTATACCTGATGAATTGATTAACAATGATGATAAGGTTGAAAGAACATATCGTATAGTAAGACTTCATGACGGAAAGGTTGATATTATTGATTCGAAAACTGATCTTGCAAAGCAGCTTATAACCTTTGAGACAGACAAGTTCTCGATATATGCTATAACTTATATAGATAAGATAATAAACAATCAGGATACCAAGACGGAAGTCGTTCCCAAAGTTGAAGAAGATGTTATAGATGTAGAACCTGATGAACCTGTAGCCACTGTAGATATGTTCCGTCTCTACAATCCAAATAGTGGAGAGCATTTTTATACTTCAAATGTTGCAGAAAAGGATAATCTTGTAAAGCTTGGTTGGAGATATGAAGGTATAGGCTGGAAAGCACCTGCCAAATCGAATACTCCTGTTTACAGACTTTATAACAAAAATGCAGGAGATCATTTCTATACAATGAACGAAAAAGAAAAAGATAATCTTGTAAGACTTGGATGGAAGTATGAGGGTATAGGATGGTATTCAGATGATGCCCAATCAGTTCCATTATACAGACAGTACAATCCTAATGCGAAAGCAGGAAGCCATAACTTTACTACAAGCAAGGATGAAAATGACTTCCTTAAGGGACTTGGCTGGAAAGAAGAAGGCATAGGCTGGTACGGAGTAAAGTAAAATGACATATTAAAAGACTTCTTATTATTCAATAACGCAAATGTACCGTATTTCAAATATCGGATAAATATTTCCGACTTTTGGATGCGGTACATTTTTTGTTTGAATTTTTTTTGATGTATTGTAAATGTTTTTTATTTTTATTATAATGAGTTTGGAGAGGTAGAATAGGAGAAAAAACTATATATGAAAAACTACATAAGTAGAAATGCTCAAAATGAGGAGGTATTGGAACGGATTAGCAGAATGCGGTATTTTGATGATGAGCTTATGACTGTAGCATTTGAGGATTTTATAGAGGGAGCAGAGCTTGTTATACATACCATATTAAACAAAAACAGTTTAAAAGTAATAAGTGTCAAAACGCAGATGCAGGTTGTGAGTTTTACAAATCGGAGTATAAGACTTGACATTTTGGCAACAGATGAAAATAATAAGCTGTATGACATAGAAATTCAGCGGTCTGATGCAGGTGCAAGTGAAAAAAGATCAAGATATCATTCAAGTGCAATAGACCTTAAGTATTTGGAAAAAGGCAGTGATTTTAATGAACTTCCTGAGACTTATGTTATTTTTATCACAGAAAATGATGTATTGGGACACAATAAACCGATATATTTTATAGAACGAACGATAATTGGTTTAGATACATTATTTGGTGATGAAGAACATATAATATATGTCAACGGAGCATATGAGGATGATACAACCGAGCTTGGAAAATTAATACACGATTTTTTATGTGAGAATCCTGATGATATGAAATTTAAGGTGTTGGCTGATAGAGCAAGGTATTGTAAGGAGAGTGAAGAAGGAGTGAGAAAAGTGAGTAGGATAGTTGAAGAGTATGGTGAAGAATTAAAAAAAGCAAAAACAATAGAAATTGCGAGAAATATGTTAAAAAGAGGTAAAAATACTGTTGCTGAAATAGCAGAGGATACCGGATTGACAATAGAAGAGGTAAATTCTTTAAAGGGTACGTTTACAGCATAGGTTAATAATTACAATATTTTTAAAACTATATGTACCGTATTTCAAATATCGGATAAATATTTCCGACTTTTGGATGCGGTACATTTTTATTGATTATATTTACGCTGCTATAACATTTTCTGTATCAAAAGATGGAAAAAACAGTATATAAGTGGTAAAATAACGGGGTAAAAATATTTGATAAGGAGATACGTATGTTTAACAATAAATCAAAGTCCGCAAGAAAAGAAGTGGAAGCAATTTTCAATGAGATACAGATAAACCTTGAAAATAATTACAAGGATTTGGCAATCGGTGCGAGAAAAAATGCAGAGAAAAGGCTGAGCGAATTAAAGGCTGACGGTTCCTTAAGTGATAAGGACTATGCCAAGCTCAAGGCTACACTTGATGATTACACAAAACGTATGGAAGGATATCATCATTAAAATTCATACATACGGAACTAACTCTGACGAAATATTTAGGTACACGCATAGTTCGCTGTCGCTCACGCTATGCTTTGCACCTAAATATTTCGTCAGAGTCAGTCCCTAAGTATAGATTATAGAGGAAATTTTATGAACAGAAAAATTATAGAGTTTTTAAAAATGCTTATGCTTGCAATCGTTCTTATACTTGTATTTGTTGCATACAAAAAGAGCAATAGCGACAGCGGTGGTGACTATGTATATCAGACGGTTTATGATTTCGCTATGGGTACGTCTATGGAGGTCACTATCTATGGTAATAAGGATAAGAGCTTCAAGCCGGATGATATAGTTGATAAGATTAAGGAACTTGATGAAAAGCTTATATCATGGCGAAGTGAAGATAGCGAGCTTTATAAGCTTAATCATGAATATGAGGTGGGAGAGCCTTATTATATAAGCTATGGACTTATGAAGCCACTTATGGATTCTGCTGTTTTATCCGTTGATAGCTTTGGGGCACTTGACCTTACCATAAGACCGCTTGCAAATCTATGGAATATCGAGGGAGCAACGCCAGAGAATTTCACTGTTCCTACGGATAAGCAAATTAAAGAAGCATTAAAATATGTTGATTATAAAGCGGTAGATGAAGTTATGTATGAGCATGATAATTATGTCGTGTTTGATAAGGAAGGCATGATGCTTGACCTTGGTGCAACAGGAAAGGGATATGCTCTTGATGTGGCATATGAAATGCTTACAGAGCATAACATAAGCGGAGCTATGGTGAGCGTAGGTGGAAGCATCTTAATCTACGGAACAAAGGATTCTTATAAGAAAGAGGATAATACCTGGAAGGTGGGAATCCGTGACCCGAAGGGTTCACAGGAGGATTTGATAGGTTATCTGGAGTATCCGTGTGAGAAGGGCTTTAGCAGATACATTTCCACCTCCGGAAGCTATGAAAAATATATCGAAAAGGATGGAGTTATATATCACCATATATTTGACAGTAAAACAGGTTATCCGGCAGCCTCGGGGCTTGCTTCGGTAACGGTGGTATGTGATAACGGACTTAAAAGTGACGGTTTATCCACCGCCTGCTTTGTACTTGGTTATGATAAATCAAAAGATCTGTTAAAGCATTACAATGCGGAAGCAGTTTTTATAGATGAGGATAATAATGTAACAGTTACAGACGGACTTAAAGAGTTTTATAAGGAGAGATAGTTATGAAAATCATGGAAAATAAAACAAGTAAATTATTGGTGCTTCTTATGACAGCTGTTATGCTGTTTGCAGGAGTGACAGGAGGTTTATGGGGAGAAAGCTTAAATGCTAAGGCTGCTTATGTAACACCTAGACTTTTGGTTACCGGTGCGGATATAGACGGCGGAAGTGTAAAGGCAGGAGAAGAATTTGATATGGTTCTTCACCTTAAAAATGAATCAACCACCACCAAGCTTATGAATATAAGTCTTAAGCTTTCAAGTGAGGATAATCAGATAATCACAACCTCGGGTTCAGATTCCATTTACATAGACAGTATAGAGATGGATACGGAGTATGATGTAACGGTAAGCCTTAAGACAAGGGGAAATCTTGAACAAAAGACATATACACTTAATGTCTCATATACCTATGAGGATAAGAACAGATATACATACGAGGATACAGCAGCAGTTTCTGTACCGGTTATTCAGGAGCCGAAGCTTTCTACATCAGAAAAGAGAGTTTCAAAGTCAACCATAACTGTAGACGGAAAAACCAGCTTTTCCTTTAAGCTTAATAACCTCGGCAAGGATAAGGTTTACAATGTCAGCGTTGATTTTACCGGAGACAATATCAAGGATATATCCACCTATGTCGGAACTATTGATGTGGGTATGAGTAACTCGGTCGATATGTCCGTAACAGGTGAAAGTGTAGGAGAAGGAAAGGTCGTTGCGGTTATAAGCTATGAGGATGCAGAGGGTAATTTAAGCTCCTTTGAGGAGGAGTTTTCGTTAAATGTTATTGCTCCGATTGATGAAGAAAATCTTAAGGAAAATGACGGAAAGGTAAGCACAGGCCTTTTAATCGGCGGCGGAGTATTTCTTCTTATAGCTATTATTATAGTTGTCGGAGCGGTCAAGAAGAAAAAGGAAAAGCAGTACGAATAAAGGGATAAAACTATGTCTAAAAATATAATTATTAAAACAGATAAATTATGCAAGAGCTTTTCTGTCGGAGGTAGTACACAGCATATCATAGAAAATATGGATTTGGAAATCTACGAGGGTGATTTTACTGTTATCATGGGTTCCTCGGGAGCGGGTAAATCCACTCTTTTGTATGCACTTTCGGGTATGGATAAGGCAAGCAGTGGTAAGATTTTATTTTGTGATAAGAATATTACCGGCTTTAACAGTGACCAGCTTGCTATATTCAGAAGAAGGCATTGCGGCTTTGTATTTCAGCAGGTGCATCTTATAGATACTATGAGTGTTATGGATAATGTATTAAGTGCGGGACTTCTGACAGGACAGAACAAGAAGCAGCTTGTTAAAAAGGCTAAAGAATTATTTAATGAGGTCGGCATAAGCGGAAAGCTTTGGAATAAGTTTCCTAATCAGCTCTCCGGTGGTGAGGCGCAGCGTGTAGGTATAGTCAGGGCACTTATCAATTCTCCGTCCCTTGTATTTGGAGATGAACCGACAGGTGCGTTAAACAGTGCCAGCAGTACTGCGGTTTTGGATGTTTTGACCGAGGTAAACAGAAACGGACAGTCGATTGTAATGGTAACTCATGATATGAAATCCGCAAGAAGAGGCAATCGTATCATTTATTTAAAGGACGGTGCGATATGCGGAGAATGTGAGCTTGGAGCTTATGAAAGCGGGGATAAGGCAAGACACGAAAAGCTTCGGGCTTTCCTTACCGAGATGGGATGGTAGAATATGCTTGGAAAACTGATTAAATCTAATTTCAAAAAAGATTTTTCACATATGATGACATTTTTTCTGATCATGGTTCTTTCTGTTGTTTTACTTCACAGCGGAATAATGATTCTTATAGGGTATGGCAAGCTGTTTGATATAAAAAAGGAAGAATTAAACAGTGCAGACCTTATGGTGCAGTATAATATGGAGCGTGATAGGTTTTTTGAATTGGAGGAGCTTATTGCGTCCGCAGATTATATAGCATCATATGAAAAGATTAATCCTATACAGAAGGAATTTGTAAAGGAAGATGAAGAGTATGACTCGGACAGTAAGGATGCATATGATACAAGCAGAGTTTATCTTCAATGCCTTCCGTACGGAGAATGGGGAGAGATAGAGGCTCCCGATTTTGTTGAGCTTTCCGATAAGGAATATGATAATCCCATATACATTTCAATAAATGTAAATACCAATTTTTTTAAAGTAAATCTGGATGATGAGATTGAAGTAACAGTAGATGGCAGACCACGTACCTTTCATGTGGCAGGTATATTTCAGGGGATGTTATCTTCTTACGGCATAACCTATGTTGATTCAAAAACCTATAACGAATGGTATAATGAACGCCAAAGCAGACTTGATGGTTTTGAGGAGAAAGGATATTCGGTTTACGATTTCGGAATTATTTATATGAAGGTAAATGAGGGAATAAAACCGCAGGATGCAGCCGGAAGACTTACAAAAACCTTTAGTGAACACTATATCATGGCTTATGCTTGGGATGTTGATTCCTATATTACAGAGTCGGTTTATATGCAAAACATTGTTTCAGCGATACTTAGCCTGTTTGCAATAATCATAACAATTATTTCCATGATTATCATATACTTCAGAATATCCAACAGTATAGAGCAAAATATCGTCAATATGGGTGCGTTAAAGGCTCTCGGATATACCTCAAAGCAGATAAGGACGTCCATGGTGATAGAATTTGCAGCAACTACATTTGCGGCAGTTGTAACAGGCATAGGACTCTCATATATGATTATGCCGGTGATAGAAAATGGAATGAGAAGCTTTTGCGGACTGGTATGGGATTACAATTTTGATTTAGTAGCGGCTTTAATTACAGCCTTAATAATAGTCGGAACGGTTATTGTCGTTTCCATGGCAAGCACCAAATCCATAACAAAGCTTGATCCTGTCCGGGCATTAAGATTCGGAGTTGCTTCAAAAAGCTTTAAGAAAAATCCTGCACCGATCGAGAGAACGAGCGGTCCGCTTACATGGATACTTGCTTTAAAATCAATACTTAGAAATACTAAGCAAAATATCCTGCTTTTTGTAATTATGCTTTCAATCGGTGCCGTTACAACCTTTGCAGCATATCTTACATACAATGTAATATTTGATATAACCAATCTTTACAGGATGTTAAACAGTGTTGCACCGGATGTTGAACTGTCTATAGATGATGAAAATGCCTTATATGAATTGAAAAATCTTCCTGAGGTAGAGCATATCTGGTGGATGAATTATGCTGAAATGACAGTAGAAGGATACTCGGTAACTGCAAGCATTACAGAGGATTGGCGGGATATACCGGAGGTAAATGTATATGAGGGAAGGGTACCTGTCTATGATAATGAGATAACCATAGGTGGCGGACTTGCCGGTATACTGGGTGTAACCATAGGCGATGAGGTAAGCGTAAGCTATGGAGAGTTTGAAAGAAAATATTTAATAACCGGACTTCAGCAGGGGGCACAAAATGATGGAAGGGATATATCCTTAAACGAGGACGGTGCAAGACATCTTGGATATGAGTTTGATAAGACAAGTGTCGCTGTGCTTGTAAAAGGACATACCCTTGATAATTCAAACAAGCTTGTAGAGGATGCAGAGGATATGTATGGTTATAAGCTGTGGTCTTATGCCAATGCGATAGATGCTTTGGAGAATGGAGAAAACAGTATAGTAACGATAGCTGTTGCGATTGTTGCCATGCTGATAATAATCTCACTCCTGGTTATAGTTCTATCTATGAATCTTCTTGTTAAGACCATAATAATTAAAAGACAGCGGGAGCTTGGAATCAAAAAGGCTATCGGCTTTTCAAGCAGTCAGCTTAGAATGGAGCTTGCTTTATCCATGATGCCACAGATAACCATAGGCGGTATAGTCGGAGCAATAATCGGATGTAAGGGCTCCAACAATATGCTTACCATGATGCTTAATTCTCTTGGTATTATGAAGTCCAATATGAAGGTCTTTCCTATGATGGGAATTGTTGCGGTAGTATTTGTGACGATAGCTTCATTTTTAATAATCTGGATACTGTCGGCAAGGATTAAAAAGATATCGGCCTACTCGCTTATAACAGAGTAATATTTTGCTCTGTTATGAATCGAATTTTTGTGGTACAATTATTTAGTATAAGTTTTGATTGAAAGGATGCTTTGATATGGGAAAATTATTGATTGTTGTGGATATGCAGAAGGATTTTATAGATGGTTCGCTTGGAACCGACGAGGCTTTAGAGATTGTTGATAATGTGGCTTCGTATATAGAAAAATGTGAGAAGGACGGTTTTGATATCGTCTTTACAAGAGATACACATGGCGAGGATTATATGGATACGCAGGAAGGAAAGAAGCTTCCGGTTATTCATTGTATAAAAGATACAGAGGGCTGGCAGATAGATAAGAAGCTTAGAAAATATGCAGAGGGTAAGCTGATATTTGATAAGCCTACATTTGGTAGTGTAAAGCTTATGAATTATGTCACGGAAAAGGGCTATGACGAGATACATTTGCTCGGACTTTGTACGGATATATGTGTTATATCCAATGCTATGCTCGTTAAGGCTGCACTTCCTGAAGCAAGGATATGTGTTGTGGAAAGCTGCTCGGCAGGGGTTACACCGGAAAGTCACAAAAATTCCCTTGAAGCGATGAAGTCCTGTCAGATTGAGGTTGTATAGATTAAATTATAAGACTATTTTTTCGGTTAGAATGTGACATATAAAGGTCATATAAGGAGAATTGATTGAATGATAAAAGCTTGGGAACATTTTAAGACGATAACTAAACATAAAATTGAGGTTATGAAAAACTGTTTTGCCTGCGGGCTTTATAAGCAGGGCATTTTACATGACCTTTCCAAATATTCATGGACAGAGTTTTCCATGGGAGCAAAGTATTATCAGGGTGACAGAAGCCCTAACGATGCGGAAAGAGAAGCAAAAGGATATACAGAGGCATGGCTTCACCATAAGGGAAGAAATAAGCATCACCTCGAATACTGGATAGATTACAGCGTGGATAAGTCCAAGGGTATCGTAGGTATGCCTATGCCTAAAAGATATGTTATAGAGATGTTTTGCGACAGGGTCGCCGCCTGCAAGATATACCAGAAGGAGAATTATGATAAGAAGAATCCTTTGGAGTATTATATGAAGGGCAGGGCAGGAAAGCTTTTACATGAGGAGTCAAAAAAGCTGCTTGAAAAGTATCTTTATATGTGCGCCGAAAAGGGTGAGGATTATACCTTCAGGTATATAAAAAATAAAGAGGTTATCCCTATGAGACGGGATGCTTTAAGTAAAATAGTTGCATTTTTTATAAGATGTAAGGATGCTTTGAACGGCAAAAATCACGATTTTGAAGAAGAGTAGAAGTAATATATAAGCGATAACTGTTGTTTAGGATCAAACGATAGAGGGAATTATATGAAATTTACACATTTACATGTCCATACGGAATACAGCCTGTTGGATGGTTCTGCTAAAATTAAGGAGCTTGTTCATAGAGCAAAGGAGCTTGGTATGGATGCTCTTGCAATAACAGATCATGGTGTAATGTATGGAGCTATTGATTTTTATAAGGCTTGTAAGGCTGAAGGAATCAAACCGATTATAGGCTGTGAGGTATATGTTGCTCCCGGTTCAAGATTTGACAGGGAGGCGCAAAGAGGTGATGAGAGATATTATCACCTTATTTTGCTTGCGGAAACTGATGAAGGATATAAGAATCTTTCCAAGATTGTTACCAGAGGATTTACGGAAGGATACTATTATAAGCCTCGTGTAGATATGGAGGTATTAAAGGAGTTTCATGAAGGCGTAATATGCTTAAGTGCATGTATAGCCGGAGAGATTGCGGTTAATCTCAGAAAAAATGATTATGAGAAGGCTAAAGAGGCAGCCTTAAGACATAGAGAAATATTTGGTGATAATAATTATTTCCTTGAGATGCAGGATCACGGAATACCTGAACAAAGAATAGTCAATCAGGGTGTTATGAGACTTTCCAAAGAGCTTGGCATACCTATGGTTGTAACCAACGATTCACATTATATCAAGGCAGAGGATGCCGAAGCCCACGATATCCTTCTTTGCATCCAGACCGGTAAAAAGGTTTCGGATGAAGACAGAATGAGATATGAGGGCGGACAGTATTACTTGAAGTCTGCCGAAGAGATGGAAGCTCTTTTCCCATATGCCAAGGAGGCTTTGGAAAATACCAATAAGATAGCCGAAAGGTGTAATGTTGAGATAGTATTTGGTGAGCAGAAGGTTCCTAAATTTGATGTGCCTGAAGGCTACGATGCATTTTCTTATCTGAAGGAATTGTGTGAACAGGGACTTTCCAAAAGATATTCACCGGTTACGGATGAACTTAAGGAAAGACTTTCATATGAGTTAAATACCATAAAAAATATGGGTTATGTAGATTATTTCCTGATTGTGTGGGACTTCATAAAATATGCCAAGGACCATGACATACCGGTTGGACCGGGAAGAGGTTCCGCAGCGGGAAGTATAGTTTCTTATTGTCTTGAGATTACCAATATCGAACCGATTAAGTTGAATCTTCTTTTTGAGAGATTCCTTAATCCTGAAAGAGTAACCATGCCCGATATAGACGTGGACTTCTGTGTAGACAGAAGACAGGAGGTTATAGACTATGTCGTAGAAAAGTATGGTAAGGAAAAGGTTGTTCAGATAGTTACATTTGGAACTATGGCGGCTAAGATGTGTGTAAGGGATGTGGGCCGTGCACTTGATCTTCCTTACAACCTGTGTGATATGGTTGCAAAGACCATACCAAATGATCTGGGCATGACCATCCCCAAAGCACTGGAAACAAATCATGAATTTAAGGAAATGTACGATAACAACCCTGATATACATAAGCTTATTGATATGTCAATTAAGCTGGAGGGACTCCCGAGACATGCTTCTATGCATGCAGCAGGCGTAGTTATAGGCAGGGAATCAATAGATGAATATGTTCCGTTATCAAGAGGCAAGGAGGCTGCCATAACCACGCAGTACAATATGACGACTATCGAGGAATTGGGACTTCTTAAAATGGATTTCCTTGGACTTAGAAATCTTACCGTCATACATGATGCTGTAAATCTCATAAAGGAAAATCACGGTATCGAAATTGATATAGATAATCTTGATTTTAATGATAAGGCTGTATATGACATGATATCAGCCGGCAAAACTGAAGGTGTATTTCAGCTTGAAAGCTCGGGTATGAAAAACTTCATGAAGGAATTAAAGCCTGCCAATATAGAGGACGTTATAGCCGGTATATCTCTTTACAGACCGGGTCCTATGGATTTTATACCTCTTTATATCAAGGGTAAGGAGCATCCGGATCAGGTTGTTTATGACCATCCGGCACTGGAAAAAATCCTTGCACCAACCTATGGCTGTATCGTATATCAGGAGCAGGTTATGCAGATAGTTATGGAGCTTGCCGGATATACTCTCGGAAGAAGTGATCTGGTTAGACGTGCCATGTCCAAGAAAAAAGCTGATGTAATGCTTAAGGAACGCCAAAACTTTGTATATGGCAATGAAGAAGAAAATGTACCGGGTTGTATAAACAGAGGCATAAGCGAGGAGATAGCCAATAAGGTATTTGATGAGATGACAGATTTTGCAAAATATGCCTTCAATAAGTCTCATGCAGCAGCCTATGCCGTGGTTGCATTTCAGACTGCTTATCTCAAATGCCATTATCCTGTAGAATATATGGCAGCCCTTATATCTTCTGTAAAGATTAATAGTGGTAAGGTTGCAAAATATATTCAGAGCTGCCGTTCCATGGGCATAAAGATTCTTCCGCCGGATATTAATCTCGGAAGAGGAGATTTCTCAACTATAGGAGATTCCATCAGATATGGACTTTCCGCAGTAAAGAGTGTGGGAGACGGCGTAACTGAAATAATAAGAGAAGAAATTGATACAAACGGACCATTTAAAAATCTTGAGGATTTTGTGTCAAGACTTTCCAATAAGGAGGCCAATAAGAGAACTATAGAAAGCTTTATCCTTGCAGGAGCCTTTGACAGCTTTGGATATAACAGAAGGCAGATGATGATAGTATATCCGAAGATACTCGAAAAGGTTGGTCGTGAAAAGAAAAACGCCATGTCAGGTCAGATGTCACTTATGGATTTCCTCGGTGAAGAAGAAAAGACGGATTTTGAAGTTGCATATCCTGATGTTGAAGAGTATAACAAGGAGGATTTGCTTGCGGCTGAAAAGGACATGCTTGGAGTATACTTAAGCGGACATCCTCTGGATGATGTTATGGATATAATAAATGCCAGAGCAACAGCAAGCTCTATAGACTTTTTGGTTGAGGAAGATTCTGATGGGCAGTCGGCAGCTGACGGAGGTAATGCTATTTCCGGCGGTTCCGATAGTGGATTTAATGTTAAGGACAAGATACCTTATACAGTCGGCGGTCTTATAGAAGCTGTCAGTATTAAAACTACCAAGCATGGTGAAACCATGGCATTTGTCACGCTTGAGGATCTGTACGGAGAGATTGAGGTTATAGTATTTCCAAGGGATTACAATCGTTTCAGAGACAAGCTTATCAAGGACAGTAAGGTGCTTATAAAGGGTAATGCATCTGTTTCCGAGACAGAGGCAAAGCTTATACTTTCCGAGCTTTATACCATAGATGAATTAAAGCTTGATTTAGAGGCGGAGAAAAAGGAAGTATGGGTATGTTTTCAGGATGAGCAAAAGTATAATGAGGCAGAAAAGCAGTTTTTAAATATCCTTGAAAAACACCGTGGCAGAAGCAATGTATTTGTCCAGCTTATGAATCCGCGTTCCATGAAGCGTATGGGAAACCGCTTCAGAGTTCTTGCTGATGAGAGTCTTATGAAGGAACTTGCGGATAATTACGGTGAGAAGAATGTTCTGGTTAGAGAAAAAAAGTAGAATGTTAATATCAGAATATGATCGGTCTGTTTAGTTATTATTTTAAATATATGACAATATTTTTCAATTATTTTATATACGAGGTTTGAACTATGATAATCACTTCAGCTTCAAATGAAAAACTTAAAAATATAAAGAAGCTTTCCAAGTCTTCAAAGGAAAGAAACGAACAGTCAGTTTTTATCGTTGAGGGCATAAGGATGTTTCGTGAGATACCACCGGAGGAAATTGAATCCGTATATGTATCCGAAACCGGTAAAAAAAAGTATGAAGATGAACTTATTGCTGCTCTTGGAAAAGAGTATCAAAGCAGAAATTATTGTTATGTTGTATCGGATAAAGTATTTGACAGTATATCCGATACAGGCACACCTCAGGGTATACTCGCATTGGTGAGACAGAAGGTAAATGATTTATCCAATATAATAAATGAAAAAAGTGATAAAGCTGAAAGGTCTGGTGTGGATTCAAGTTTGGCAGATAACGGATTAAATGCCTTGGATAATGATTTTATACTCATAATCGAAAAGCTGCAGGATCCGGGTAACATGGGTACGATAATAAGAACTGGCGAAGGAGCAGGCGTAACAGGGATTATCATAAGCAGTGATTCGGTAGATATATATAATCCAAAGGTTGTCCGTTCTACTATGGGCTCGATATTCCGAATGCCTGTCTATATATCAGATGATCTGATAAAAGATATAGAATGCTTAAAGAAAAAAGGCATAACGGTATATGGTGCTCATTTAAAGGGCGAGAATATATATGATAAGGATTTTCGGACAGCTTGCGCATTTCTTATCGGCAATGAAGGAAACGGACTATCAGAGGAAGTAAGCAGGACAGCAGAAGAACTGATTAAAATTCCTATGAAGGGTAAAGTAGAGTCGCTTAATGCTGCTACCTCTACAGCTGTTATAGCTTATGAGGTTTTGAGGCAGAGGATGTGAAATCAGCATAAAAATAAAAAAGAAACGTAGTACACCGCATGAGCGTAAGCTGTACGGTAGGAAACCGCATTTCTTTTTCAATAAGAATATATATTAATGATATATAAATGTCAAGATGAATTATAGTTTAATTTTTTAATTGAATAAGTTTTTTATAAAATGACAAGTTGATATTGACTTGTTGTTTTATATAGTCTATAATTCGATTAGTCGGAATAAAACGAGTTTATGATGTGGGCAAAAGCGAAAAAAGAAACGAGCAAACCGTTTTAGACATTTAGTCAAACGGTAACAAACCCATTTCTCTTTGAAAAAAGTATATAGTAAAACAATTAAAATGTCAAAATTTATTTCATAAAAGGAGTTTGTATAATGAAAATACATGAAAAAATCTTTAAAAGAATCAAGGAACTTGGTATGACGCAAAAGGAGTTTTCTGAAAAAACAGGAATCCCACAAAGCACAATAAGTGACTGGAAAGGAAAAGACTTGAATCCTGCGGTAGATAAGATAATGATTATTTGCAATGTGCTTGATATGACACCAAATGAATTACTTTCAACTTCATTAGATACAGAAAAATATAAGTGCCCTGATTCGTTTGTTGTTGAAAAGGATTCAGCAGAGTATGAGATTGTTCAGGAATTCAGACAGCTTGATGATGCAAGGAAAGAAAGAATTATGGGATATTTGAAAGCATTGAGAGATTTATAAAATTAAGATTTTGGAGTTGAATCGTATGAATGAAACATATGTTTATACTATTATAATGTAACTTTTTTACTATGTCGAAAAAGATTATAATTTGCAAGAAAACGACATATTATTTTTAAGATTTTTTAACATAAAACGGAGTTCCATAACATATATATCTTATGTACACATGATTTGAGATATATAAGGGAGGAAATTAAGTAATGACAGAGAAAATCTTAAACAACAATCAAGTCGTAGTAGCTGGAGAAATCGTATCGGACTTTAAGTTCAGTCACGAGATATTTGGAGAAGGGTTTTATATGGTAGACTTAATTGTGAGCAGGCTAAGTGATGCTCACGATGTTATACCGCTTATGGTGTCTGACAGACTGTTCGATGTGGAAAATTCACATATTGGTGAAAAGATTTTAGCGAAAGGACAGTTCCGCTCGTACAACAAGCACGAGGAGAGCAAAAACAGATTAATTCTCTCTGTATTTGTAAGAGAGATAGAAGTACTAAATGAGGAGGATGATAGAGAAAATAAACCGAACCAGATTTATCTGGATGGATACATATGCAAAGAACCTATTTACAGAATGACACCGCTTGGAAGAGAAATTGCAGATATTCTTCTTGCAGTAAACAGAGCTTATGGTAAGTCCGATTATATACCATGTATCTGCTGGGGAAGAAATGCGAGATTTGCCGGAAAGCTTGAGGTAGGTGAGCATGTAGCTGTCTGGGGCAGGATACAAAGTAGAGAATATCAAAAAAAGGTTGGAAATGATGAGATAGTAAATAAGGTAGCATATGAGGTTTCCGTCAGCAAGATGGAGTGTCTCGAATAGTTGTTGACATCCATATATCATAATGCTATAATAACTCTCGAATTAATGGTAGAGGTGCGGGATTTAAGAGTAATCTGTCTGATGTCTTAGAGCAGGAGAAGACGGCTGAAAGGGAAGACCGCCGAAGGGGGCTTTTGTCTAAGCAAAAACTTTCCTGGTTGTATAGTTAAGAGCTATGCGACTGTCATCGCAAGATGGAGCGCTACTTAGAGATAAATAAGGAAGTTATTTCGATTTATTTCAGGTTGGCACTTTACCGTGTCAACCTGTTTTGTTGAGCATGGAGCGAAGCGAAATGCGAATTAATATCACAGGTGTGACAAGGGAAATTATTAGACATATAATATTCTTAGGAGGAAAAAATTATGGCAATTTTTGAAGGCGCAGGTGTCGCAATAGTAACACCGTTTAAGAGTGATTTTAGTGTGGACTATGACAGATTCAGAGAGATCATCGAGTACCAGATTGCCAATGGTACGGATTGTATTATAGTATGTGGTACTACAGGTGAATCTTCAACACTTACACATGAGGAGCATCTTGATTGTATCAAGTTCTGTACTGAGGTTGTTAATCACAGAATTCCTGTTGTTGCAGGAACAGGTTCAAATGCAACCGATACAGCTATTTATCTTTCACAGGAAGCAGAGAAGTATGGCGTTGACGGACTTCTTCTTGTAACACCTTATTATAACAAGGCAACTCAAAATGGTCTTATCAAGCATTATACAGATATCGCAAACAGCGTTAAGCTTCCTATTATTTTGTACAATGTTCAGAGTAGAACAGGCTGTAACATCAATCCTGAAACAGCTGTATACCTTGCAAAAAATGTAGAGAACATCGTTGCAATCAAAGAAGCATCAGGCAATATATCACAGGTAGCAAAACTTATGAGTCTTGCTGACGGATGCATCGATCTTTATTCGGGAAATGATGATCAGGTTGTACCGATTATGTCTCTTGGCGGTAAGGGTGTAATATCTGTTGTATCAAATATCGCACCACAGTTCATGCATGATATGACCAGAGCATATCTTGACGGAGATGTAAAGAAGGCATGTGATATGCAGCTTAAGTCAATCGAGCTTTGCAATGCACTTTTCTGTGAGGTTAATCCTATACCTGTTAAGAAGGCTGTTGAACTTATGGGCTTCTGTGACGGATATTTAAGAATGCCTCTTACAGAGATGGAGCCACAGAATGTTGAAAGACTTAAGAAGGCAATGAAGGATTTCGGAATTGAATTTTAATTCCGGATATAAGAGTATAAGTTGTTTTAATTAAATGATAATTGAAAATTAGTTTTACTGTAAGATATAACATAGATTTATGGGAGGTATACAATGACAAGGATAATCATGCATGGCTGCAATGGTAAGATGGGTCAGGTTATAACCGGAATTTGTAAGGAAGATGAAAATGTCTGTATAGTAGCGGGCATTGATGTGATTGATAACAGAGATAACGGTTATCCTGTATTTACAGATATTGATGCATGTGATGTAGAGGCAGATGTAATAATTGATTTTGCTGCAGCGGCAGCAATTGATAAGCTGCTTGATTATGCTAAAGCAAAGAAAATACCGGTTGTACTTTGTACGACAGGTCTTAGTCCTAATCAGATTAATAAGGTTGCCGAAACATCTAAAGATGTGGCAATTCTTAAATCTGCTAACATGAGCCTTGGTATAAATACAATTATGAAGCTTCTTAAGGAGGCTGCAAATGTATTTGCACCGGCAGGCTTTGATATCGAGATAGTTGAAAAGCATCACAATCAAAAGGTGGATGCACCTTCGGGAACAGCTCTTGCACTTGCTGATTCGATAAATGAAGCAAGAAATAATGAATACGAATATGTATATGACCGTTCTCAAGTCAGAAAGAAGAGAGATAAGAAAGAACTCGGAATTTCAGCGGTAAGAGGCGGAACCATAGTCGGTGAGCATGAGGTTATATTTGCAGGAGTTGATGAGGTTATAGAAATTAAGCATACAGCTTTTTCCAAATCAGTATTTGCAAAGGGTGCTGTTGAGGCTGCAAAATTTCTTGCCGGAAAGCCAAGCGGCATGTACGATATGGCTGACGTAATAGGATAAAAAAGTAATTGTGTGGTTTCGGTGTATCGGTGTTGCATATAAAATATATACACGCAAAGCACGCTGTCGCTTAACGCTTTGCTTAGTATATTTTTATATGCAACACCGCCATACCGATAACCAATGATTACTTATTTTTAAATGTTGAAAGAGGATAATATGTATCAGGACGAAATTGTTTTATGCAGTTCTTCAAAGTATGCACAGAAGTATTATTTAAATGAGGATTTTAACGGACTTCCAAAAGATGTTAAAGATGAACTTAAGATTATGTGCGTTCTTTTTACGGAGGATGTAGGCGGAATTATCACACTTATGTTTGATAAGGATGGCAATCTCAATATATTGACAGATGCGGCCGAAGAGGACATACTGTATGACGAGATTGGAAGTGTGCTTAAGGTTAAGCAGATGCAGGAAGAAAAGAAAGAATTATTTGAACAGCTTGAACAGTATTTTGAGGCGTTCTTTTAGAAATACGCATTAAAAATATGATACAAAATTGCAGTTTTTTATGAGATGTATATATGAGAGGAAAATAATATGTTATTTGCAATTGATGTAGGAAATACTAACATAACTGTCGGATTATTTGATGAAAATGATTTAAAGTATACATTTCGTATGACAACAGGGATTTCAAGAACCTCTGATGAATACGGAATGTTTTTCTGTGACTGGCTGAGTGTAAGAAATATGAAGGCGGATGATATAAATGC
This sequence comes from uncultured Lachnospiraceae bacterium, assembly GCA_902762955.1. Taxonomy (GTDB): domain Bacteria; phylum Bacillota; class Clostridia; order Lachnospirales; family Lachnospiraceae; genus Coprococcus_C. The sequence continues at coordinate 46,802 of CACWQH010000004.1, read as the reverse complement.
TGTTATTATTTCATCTGTTGTGCCTAATGTTATGCACTCGCTTACAAGCGGAATAATCAAATATCTGCATGTTAATCCGATTATTGTTGCACCGGGCATAAAGACAGGAATTAATATAGCTATTCCTAATCCTAAGGCACTTGGTTCGGACAGACTTGTGGATGCGGTTGCCGCATATGATATATATGGTGGACCGGTTATCGTTATAGATTTTGGTACAGCGACTACATATGACCTTGTACTTGCCGGAGGTAATTTCAGTTCGGGGGTAACTTCTCCGGGTATAAGACTTGGCGCGAGCGCACTCTGGCAGGGTACAGCAAAGCTTCCTGAAATAGAGATTACCAAGCCGGATACAATACTTGCCAAGGATACCGTAACAAGTATGCAGGCGGGCGTATTTTTCGGATATATAGGAAGTACGGAATACATCATAAAGAGGATGAAGGAAGAGTCCAAGGTGGATAATATAAAGGTTGTGGCAACAGGCGGTCTTGGAAAGCTTATCGCTGATAATACCAAGTCGATTGATATATATGATGCCAATCTTACACTTAAGGGCTTGAAGCTTATATATGACAAACAATAATGTGACAGACAGATAAAAAATAGGTACGGAAAATGTGACTATAAGAGCCAAAGAATAAAAGTGAGAATGCTATGATAGATTTTACCGACAAAATTATACTGGCACCGATGGCAGGCATATGCGACCTGCCATTTCGTTTGCTATGCAAGGAACAGGGCTGCGATATCGTCTATACAGAGATGATAAGTGCCAAGGGTATGTATTATAACAACAAAAACACTGAGCCGCTTCTTATGACCGATGATAAGGAAAAGCCGGTGGGTGTACAGATCTTTGGAAGTGAGCCGCGGCTTATGGCAGAACAGGCAAAGCGTATTGAGGACAGAGGCTTTGCTTTTATCGATGTAAATATGGGCTGTCCTGTGCCAAAGATTGTAAATAACGGCGAAGGCTCGGCTCTTATGAAAAATCCAAAACTTATCGGAGATATAGTAAATGAGCTTGTTAATCTTTGCAGTCTTCCTATAACCATAAAGATTAGAGCAGGCTTTAACGAGGAGAACATAAATGCGGTTGAAGTGGCACAGATAGCCCAAAAAGCAGGAGTCTCGGCAATCGCCGTTCACGGAAGGACAAGAGAGCAGTATTATCATGGTAAGGCAGACTGGGATATTATTAAAGCAGTTAAGAAATCCGTTAAGGTGCCTGTTATCGGAAACGGTGATGTGACATCGGCAGAGGATGTTATAAGGATTAAGAAAGAAACCGGCTGTGACAGCGTTATGATTGGACGTGCAGCAAAGGGAAATCCGTGGCTTTTTGCCGATATAAAGGAGTTCTTAAAATCAGGAAATCATATAGTAAGACCTGATATAAACGAAATCTGTGAAATGATGTTAAGACACGCAAGACTTATGATAGAGTATAAGGGCGAATTCACAGGCATACATGAGATGAGAAAGCATGTGGCATGGTATACTCAGGGCATGAAAGATTCTGCCAAATTAAGAGCAAGAATAAATACAGTTGAAACCTATGAAGAGCTTGAAAAATTGATAAGCAGGCTTAAGGGTTAACAGCTTTCATATGTGAAATAAATAAATGACAATCTTGAGTCAAAACCCTTGCAACAAAGTATATACAAGGGTTATAATGAAGAGTAAATGTTTTTATGAAAAGAGGCGGGTAAGATGAAATACGTTGCGAGCGGCGACGAGATGGCACGAATTGATGACTATACCATAAATACGATAGGGATACCCCAGATGGTGCTTATGGAAAGAGCAGCACTTTGTGTTTTCAAATTTGTATCTGAAAGATTTGACAGACGAAAAAAGGTACTTGTGGTAGTTGAAAGCGGTAATAACGGCGGTGACGGAATTGCCGTTGCACGTATGCTTCATGAGGACGGATACAAGGTTGATATATACTGGATAAATGAAATATCCAAACAAAGTGAAGGCTTTAAGCAGCAGTACAATATCGCAAAAAAGCTTAACCTTAATTTTGTCGATGAGATAATAGACTACGGCTATGATGTTGTTATAGATGGTATATTTGGAGTGGGATTAAACCGTTCCGTACACGGAAGACATGCAGAAGCCATACATATAATGAATGACCTTGATGCATATAAGATTGCCATAGATATTCCGTCGGGAATAGATTCCTATACGGGCTTTATACTTGATACAGCCTTTAAGGCAGATACAACCATAACCTTTGAGCTTATGAAGCTTGGTATGATAACAGGTGCAGGCTTTGAGTACAGCGGAAATGTTATAGTTTCATCCATCGGAATTCCGGCTCATGTTATAGATCAGATTTCCCCAAGATTATATACCTATGATGAAAAGGACGTGGAGGAAAAGCTGCCTGCACGTAAGGTGGATTCTCACAAGGGAAGCTATGGTAAGATAGGTATCATAGCAGGCAGTAAAAATATGGCGGGAGCATGTCTTTTCGCTGCAGAGTCCGCTTACAGAATGGGCTGTGGTCTTGTAAAGGTTTGCACAACAGAAGAAAACAGAGAGATAATCCAGCAAAGACTTCCGGAGGCTATGCTTAAGACCTATGATATAAATGATAAGACTTCCATAGCAGATGCTGTTACGGATACTCTCAAATGGTCAGATGTTATAGTTATCGGTCCGGGACTTGGCACAAGCGATTATGCAAAGGAAGTAGTAAAGCTTACCTTTGAAAACTATGATAAGAAAATTATCGCTGATGCTGATGCATTAAATATATTATCTGAAAATAAGGAATGGATAAAAAATACCAATGCTGAAGTAGTGATAACTCCGCATCTTATGGAGATGTCCAGACTTTCGGATAAAAAAACCGGAGATATTAAAGAAAATAAATATGATATAGCAAGAGAGTTTGCTAAAGAATATAATACAGTAGTGGTTCTTAAGGATTCAAGAACAATAGTTGCTGACAGTGATGTTCATGCCTATGTCAATATGACAGGTAATAACGGTATGGCAACAGGCGGCTCGGGAGATGTGCTTTCAGGTATTCTTGCCGGACTTGTAGGACAGGGAATGGATATATATGAGGCAGCAAAGCTTGGTGTATGTATGCATGGTCTGGCAGGCAAGTTCGCTGCTGTTGAAAAAGGAAGATACAGCATGATAGCAACTGATATAGTAAAGAGTATAACCAAGGTCCTTGAAGGCTATGAGAGGGAGATATAAAATGTCAACAGAAAAAGAAGGCTACAACAGAATATATGCAGGAATAAATATTGATAATTTAAGATATAATGTCAAAACCATGAAGTCTCTGGTTAAACCTGATATGAAGGTTCTGCTTGTAATAAAGGCAGATGCCTATGGACATGGCTCCGTTGAGGTGGCAAAGCGTACTTTAGATCTTGCGGATTATTTTGGAGTAGCAACCATAGATGAGGCAGTTGAACTTAGAAATGCCGGCATAGATACACCTATCCTGATAATAGGTTATACTGATAGGGATAATTATGACAAGCTTATTGCATATAATATAACACAGGCAGTTTATGATGTAGAGGAATGCAAAATATTATCTGAGCTTGCTTTGTCTAAGGGTAAAAAGGCAAAGGTACATATTAAGGTTGATACAGGTATGTCACGTATCGGCTTTTTAACAGATGATAATGGTGTAAATGAGGCGGCTAAGCTTAAAGAATTGGAAGGACTTGATATCGAAGGTATATTTACACACTATGCAAAGGCAGATGAATTTGATAAGACTGCAGCGTTAGGTCAAAAGGATAAATTCAAATGGTTTATAGAGGAGCTTGAGAAAAAGGGTATGAGCTTTGCAATCAAGCATATAGATAATTCTGCCGGAACCATGGAGCTTAAGGACAATGAGTTTGATATGATCAGACTTGGTATAGTTACATATGGACTTTATCCTTCGGATGAGGTTGACAAGTCTGTTATAATAAAACCTGTGATGTCGCTGGTTGCACATATTGCACACATAAAAACACTTCCTGCAGGAGTAGGTGTAAGCTATGGCTGGACCTTTGTTACCGACAAGGAAACAAGGATTGCCACTGTAACTGTCGGATATGCAGACGGATATCCAAGAGCACAGTCTGGAAGAGGAAGAGTTATAATACATGGTAAATACGCACCTATACTCGGAAGAGTCTGCATGGATCAGATAATGGTGGATGTAACGGATATCCCTGAGGCGAAGCTTCGTGATGAGGTTATTCTTATCGGAAGCTCGGAGGATGCATGTATTACTGTTGAAGAGGTTGCGGAACCTGCAGCAAGCTTTAATTATGAGCTTGTTTGTAATATAGCAAGACGTGTTCCGAGAGTTTACTACGAAGAAGGCAAGGAAAACATCTGTGTAAACTATCTGGTTTAACAAAAGAAAACTAAATTGAATATACCGGTTGATTATTGGAAATACTTTGATTAGTTAATTAATGACTATAGGAGTGTGAAGAAATTGATAATCAGAAGGGGCGACATTTATTATGCAGACCTAAGACCGGTAATTGGTTCGGAACAGGGTGGAATAAGACCGGTACTTATCATACAGAATGAGGCAGGCAACAAACACAGTTCGACAGTAATTATAGCAGCGATAACTTCACAGCTACATAAAGCAAAGCTGCCAACACATGTTGAACTTGATTCAAGGTATTGCGATATAGCCAAGGATTCTGTTATACTATTGGAACAGCTTAGAACTGTTGACAAGCAAAGACTAAAAGAAAAGGTTTGTCATCTTGATAACAATATCATACGAAGAGTTAATGAAGCATTGAAGATAAGTCTGGAGTTGTAAATATTAAAATATATGTCAATTGCAGAAGCTTATCAAGTTTTTGAAGCGATAAAAATAAGGAGAAATACTATGGCAAGTGGGCCCGGGGGCTTAAAAAAGTTTTTTTCAAAGAAGGTAAATGAAGAAAAGGTTGAAGAGGACATTCTCTCCATGGTTGAGGAAGGTCACGAACAGGGTGTAATAGAAGAAAATGAAGCTGAAATGATATCCAACATCTTTGAGTTTTCCGATAAAAATGCAAGAGACATTATGACCAGCAGGCAGAAGATAATTGCACTTGAGGATACCGTTGATGTGGAAGAAGCATTAAATTTTGCATTGGAAAACAGCTTTTCCAGATATCCTGTTTATGAAGAGGATATAGATAACATAATAGGAGTTATTCATCTGAAGGATTTGATAGCTGCCTATCTTGAAGATCCAAAACAAAATATTAAAGAAATTCTTGAAGAGCCGATTTTCATACATCCGACTTTTAATATATCCAAGCTTCTTCAGAAGATGCAAAATGAAAAGATACATATGGCAATCGTGCTTGATGAGTACGGACAGACAGAAGGTCTGGTTGCGATGGAGGATATAATCGAGGAGATAGTCGGCAATATATTTGATGAACATGATGAGGAAGAGGTAGAAAATATAAAGAGCATATCAAGGGATGCTTATCTTATGAACGGAGAAGCATTTTTAAATGATATCGCAGATGAATTATCCATAGAATTTCCGGATGAAGACTTTGAAACCTTAAATGGATTTTTGCTTTATAAGCTTGAAAGGATTCCGGAGGAAAATGAAAAGATAGAGATTGTTTATCAGGGCTATAAATTTACCCCTGTTAAAATATCAGACAAGATGATACGTCTTGTAAGAGTCGAAAAGACAGAAAAAGATGAAAGCGAAAACGACTGATATAAGAAGGCTTTAAGAGAAAATCGAGTAAGTAATAAAATATGATTTATAAAAAACAATAAAGATAAAAGTTTAAAATATGAGGAGAAAATAATATGTCAGGACATTCAAAATTTGCTAACATTAAGCACAAAAAGGAAAAAAATGATGCAGCTAAGGGTAAGATATTTACCATAATCGGAAGAGAAATCGCAGTTGCCGTAAAAGAGGGCGGAGCAGATCCTGCCAATAACAGCAAGCTTCGTGATGTAATCGCCAAGGCAAAGGCCAACAACATGCCAAATGATACAATCGAAAGAGGTATCAAAAAGGCAGCAGGTGATGCAAACTCAGTTAATTATGTTTCCATTACATATGAAGGCTATGGTCCAAGCGGAACAGCTATAATAGTAAATGCTCTTACCGATAACAAAAACAGAACAGCTTCAAATGTTCGTAATGCATTTACAAAGGGTGGCGGAAATGTAGGAACCACAGGCTGTGTTTCATTTATGTTTGATGAAAAGGGACAGATAATCATAGATAAGGAAGAATGCGATATGGATGCAGACGACCTTATGATGATTGCATTAGATGCAGGTGCGGAAGACTTCTCAGACGAAGAGGACAGCTTTGAAATCATAACCACACCGGATGACTTCACTGCAGTAAGAGAAGCACTTGAAAAAGAAAATATCCCTATGGCATCGGCAGAAGTTACCATGATACCGCAGAACTATGTAGAACTCACCAATGAAGACGACATCAAAAAGATGAATCGTATCCTTGATATGCTCGACGAAGACGACGACGTTCAATCGGTGTACCATAACTGGGATGAGTAAAAAAATGCAGCTTGCTAGCATTTTTTTACGAAGACCTACTTGTCAACGAAGTTGACAAGGGGGATGATGAAGACCTACTTGTCAACGAAGTTGACAAGGGGGACGACAAAGAATTGAGATAGAAATTAAAAATTGTCCATATAGGTGCTAAGCATAGCGTGAGCGTCAGCGAGCTATGCGTGTACCTATATGGACAATTTTTAATTTCTATCGTAATAAAAGTTGCTATGTAGAGGGCGATTGCGACAGCAGCCGTCCTCTTTTTGCGTGGACGGACTGCTTGTGCAGAGCGAAGCACGCATCTATATAAAAAGCATATGCTTGTTTACCATATTTAATTTTTAGGCATCTTTGGCTGAAAGATAAGTGATGCAATATAAGAAAATATAAGCGCTGCCGAGGTTCCTACGGCAGCCATTTTAAAGCCGCCTCTAAATAGTCCTAAAAAACCATCGGAATCAATACTTTCTTTAACACCCTTCCAAAGATTATAGCCAAAGCCTGAAAGTGGTACAGATGCTCCGGCACCTGCATATTTTAAAAACGGTTCATACAGACCTACTGCACCAAGTATTACACCTGTACAAACGAGTATAACCATAACACGTCCCGGCATAAGCTTGGTATTGTCCATAAGAATCTGGGCAAGTAAACATATAATACCGCCAATTATAAAAGCCTTTACATAATCCATATTATTTCTCCAATTCATTGAAACATTATTTTTATTATCCTTGTTCTATTAAAACTGCATGGGCGATTCCGGGTATCGTTTCACCCTCGTTATAGCTTACTGTTGAAAGAAGGGCACCGGTAGGCACAAAGAGTACTCTTTTCCATTCCTGCTCATTTAATTTGTGTAAGATTAATCCTGCAAGTGTAACAGCAGAGCATCCGCAGCCACTGCCGCCACTGTGAGTATCCTGTTCGCTGTTGTCAAATATTTCCACACCGCAGTCCATATGCTGCTTTTCTATATCTATGCCGTTATCCCTAAGAAGCTTTATCAGTATCTCACTTCCTACCTTACCCAAATCGCCTGTGATGATTTTATCAAAATCATTAGGCTTAAGTGACAGATCATACATAGCCTGATATATTACATCTGCTGCGGCAGGTGCCATACAGGCGCCCATATTCATGCTGTCTCTTACACCGTAATCAACTATTTTTCCTGTGGTTATAGCGGATATATGAGGATATCCTGACATAGGCTGGTCGTTTGATGATGCGGCTATTACAAATGCACCGCTGCCGGTTACTGTCCATGTGGCTGAAAGAGGCCTCTGGTTTCCGTATTCCAATGGAAATCTGAACTGCTTTTCCGCACCGGCAAAATGACTGCTGGTTGCAGCGAGGACATAGTCTGCATAGCCTGCAGCAACGGTCATGGCAGAAAGGGAGAGTGCCTCTCCACAGGTGGAGCATGCGCCGTATAAACCAAAGACTGGTATGTCAAAGTCTTTTAAACCAAAGGTTGTGCCTATAAGCTGACCAAGCAGATCACCACCAAATATATATCGTATATTATCCTTATCGATGCCTGATTTTGCTATCGCAAGAGATACGGCACGTCTTACCATTTCAGATTCACCCTTTTCCCAGGAGTCCTGACCGAAGGTGGCATCATTTTCTATTTCATCAAAATAAGATGCTAACGGGCCCTTTCCTTCCATCTCTCCGACAACTGAGGCATGGCTGATTATTACAGGAGGATTACTGAATTTTATTGACTGCTTTCCGCATCGTTCATTTTTTGAATTTGAGTTCATTTTTACACCTCGCTTTTAATTAGCATTTTAATATGCGATAATTAAGCTGCTAAATTCATTTTTGTTAAATTGATTCTGTTTTAATAATTCTGTTATAATAACTTTGTTAAATTAATTCAGTTATAGAAAGAATGTAATAGATAAGCCCTGCACACCAGCTTGTTACTATTCCAAACAGTATGACCGGACCTGCTATGGTAAAAACCTTGACACCCTTTCCGAAAACCTCGCCTTCCTTTTTATATTCAATCGTGGGTGAGGCAACCGAGTTGGCAAAGCCGGTAATCGGAACAAGTGCACCTGCACCGGCAAATTTTGCTATCTTCTTGTATAGATTAAATGATGTAAGAATAACACTTGTTAATACAAGTATTATAGAAGTAAAGCTTGCTGCATCATCCTTGGAATAATCAAACTCCTGCATAAAAAGATTCATAATTCCCTGACCTATAACGCAGATAAGTCCGCCTACCCAAAATGCATTTAAACAGTTAATATAGGTATTGTGCTTGGGTGTTACGGCCTCGACATATTTGTTGTATTCCTCGTCATTTTGCTTAACCTTCATATATTTCTCCTTTCCGGTTTAATTCCATCAAAAATATAATAACTGTATTGTACTTCCCAATGCTTTACCTAAAGCGGCGGCAACAAGCACATAGGGAAGCCACTTGCGTATCTTGAAACGGCGGGACAAAATAGGAAATATGTTTAAGGTTTCTGCCAATGCTCCTGCCAGACATCCGACAAATATTCCGCCAATTAAACAAAAAATACTCATTCCCCAGTTTTTAAAGGGAAGTGAAAGTTGAAACAGATAAACCAGATTAAATAGTGTTACTCCGGCTATAATTGCTGTTTCAATTACCTTTATATACTTTGCAGATTTATATTTTTCAATCAGCTTTTGAAATACACCGAGTAATGTGATAAATGCCACAAAGCCTGCTGCAGTTGCACTACCGGCTATGATGCAAAAGCACAGATAAAATATTTTCTTAATCAACATCTATTGTTTTATTGTTCCTTTCACTGTCCAAAATTATACTTTGATTGACATTTTGTTCATACAAGCGCATCTGTACCTGGAGAGGGGTAGGGTCATCAGTATCCTTATGGTTTATGCCGTGATTAAAAAATGTAATCATTCCTACACACAGTCCTACAGAATACATAACAATTCCCAGGGAAAGTCCTTTCGAATTTTGATCTACAGACTCATTTGTAAAAAGCTTGTATATATTTGCCAATAAATCTTTTGAACCGACATCGCCGTTATAAGACATTATGGAAAAGCCGGTTCCGAAAAATGCAAACAATGCCAGAATTATTGCTTTGATTTTTTCACTTAGCTTCCGTATGGGAACCGGATTTTTGTAATAAACAATGGTTTCGGGTGAGCCTATGGGTATTATTATCAGGTCTTTGAATTCAACATTGATAAGCTCGATAAGCTTCATTGAAGTTACAACCTGTTGTCCTTCCTCGGTATTTGGAAAGGTAAAAACCAAAAGCTTTGACACCTTGTGATAGATATCCTTATCAGTACAAAAAAGCTTTGCTATGTCACTGATATTTACTTTTCTTGAGCTAACCAATATACTTTGCTCAAGTGACAGATAAAGAGTTTTTGTTTCCATTTAATAAGCCTCTATTTAAAAATATTATATAAAAATGCATTAATTTTTGAAATTTCTTTGCGTGTAGTATGCCTTCGATTTGCCCTTTTTATGTACAAAATAATGAAAATAAGTGAAAAAATAGAAAAAAATTTAAAAAAAATTAAAATTTGGACTAACTGTACAATGACAAATTTATGTTTTTAGTGTATTATATATAATGATGAATATATTATAATAAACATATTATGTATTAATTATATTTCATTTAAGAAAAAAATAAGTGTATAGGAGAACAGTGTTATGAAATGTTATGAAGAGATGGCTAAAAGGTTACAGGATGGAAGCATAAGTTTTACCGTGAATTACAAATTAAAATCAGAAAGTGAATTGTTTCTGTTTGATAATGGTTTGGATACGGTAGTAATAAGTGAGTCTGATGGAAAATATATTATTCGTCTTGGACTCTTTATTGAAAAGCTTCCGTTTGATTATGCAGATGAAAAGATTAAATCAGGAGAAGAGGCTTTTTGGAAAGGTGTTGAAAAAAATATCATCAATTATATCTTAACTGATTATTATAATGAAGATGATAGTTTTAAGGATTTTGTACGAAATAATAATTATGATGTACAAGCTGTAAAGGAGAAGTTGGAAAAATCAGAAGATTATGTAGTTGCTTTTTGTGATTCGTTTTATGGACTGACAGATTATTTTGATAGTTGGGCTGTAATTAATACAGATGATAAGGGTGATATAAATAAAATCATTTTAAGACCAAAAGAGGACAAGCATATTGAGACTATTAATTGGGAGTGATTATATGTATTGTATTAGCTTTTGTTCTAAACCTATATTGCCGGAAGAAACCGGTAATAATATAAAAAGAAAAATTAAAGCTGCAGGTTATACTGTAAAGGATATTCAGAAGATTTTAAGATTGTCATGTCCACAGCCTATATACAGATGGTTCAATGGAAAGGTTTTGCCTTCAATTGATCATCTGTATATGCTGAGCCATATTTTAAATGTTCACATGGAACACTTAATTGTATCCAGATACATTGACGAATGTGATGTGGATGATTATGAATGTGGCGGTATAGTATCAAGGACAATTATTTTTTCGGATTATATCAATGGTAATTAGAGAGTAAAAAACAGATAAGTGGTTATTGAAACAGGCACCTTGTCGCATTTTGATGTGATAAGGTGCCTGTTCCAATGTAACACTTTTTTTAAACACATTTATTTGCCTGACATTTATAATTGTGGTATGATTATCACTGTGAAATGTAAATTTATTTACAGGAGTTTTTATATGAGTGAAAGAACTTATATAGCAATTGATTTAAAGTCCTTTTATGCCTCGGTGGAGTGTGTTGAAAGAGGGCTTGACCCGCTTACAACAAGGCTTGTTGTGGCGGATGAATCACGTACGGAAAAAACCATATGTCTGGCGGTTACGCCTGCACTTAAGGCATACGGATTATCCGGAAGGTCAAGACTTTTTGAGGTGTATCAAAAATGTGATGAGGTGAAAAGGGCAACCGGTAAGGAGCTTACTTTTATCGCAGCGGTTCCGCGTATGTCTCTTTATATAGATTATTCCACAAGGATTTATGAAATATATCTAAAATATATCAGCAAGGATGATATACAGGTTTACAGCATAGATGAGGTCTTTATGGATGTAACCCATTATCTTTCTCTTTATAATATGACGGCAGAGGAATTGGCACGTACCATAATTATGGATGTGTTAAATGAAACAGGTATAACTGCAACTGCCGGCATTGCACCTAATCTGTATCTTTGCAAGGTTGCTATGGATATAGGCGCAAAGCACATAGAGGCGGATAAGTATGGGGTGAGAATTGCGAGTCTTGATGAGAGAAGCTATAGGGAAAAGCTATGGTCACATAAGCCGATTACGGATTTTTGGAGAACCGGTCCCGGTACTGCTAAAAGACTTGAAAAATACGGAATTCACACTATGGGTGATATAGCAAGGATGTCGCTTTCGGATGAGGATACATTGTTTAAAGTATTTGGTATAGATGCGGAGATACTTATCGACCATGCCTGGGGATATGAGCCATGTACCTTGGAGGATATAAAAAGGTACAAGCCAAAGACCAACAGCTTTTCTTCGGGACAAGTACTTCAGGAACCCTATAGCTTTGATAAGGCGAGAATAGTAGTGCGTGAGATGACCGAGGAGCTGGTGTTGGAGCTTGTGGATAAGGGACTTTCTTCTCCTTCATTTACTTTAGAAATAGGTTATGATAGAATAAATGTCGACAGCGGTGGATTTGAGGGAGAAACCAAGATAGACAGATACGGAAGAATCGTACCAAAGTCTGCACACGGAACTGCAAACTTCGGAACCTATACATCCTCTTCAAAGAAGATTACGGATGCAGTAATCAGACTTTTTGATGAGATAGTTGATAAGGATCTCATGGTTAGAAGGATAACCATAGGTGCCAATAATGTTATGGCTGAAAGCTATGAACAATTTGATATATTTACCAATTCAAAGGATCTTGAAAAAGAAAAAAAGATGCAGCAGGCTATGATCAGTATTAAAAAACGCTTTGGAAAAAATGCGATTTTAAAGGGAACCAATCTTGAAGAGGGTGCGACAATGAGAGACAGGCACAGGCAAATCGGAGGGCATAAGGCGTAGGATTGAGATGGTTTATGAATTAATTTTTTTGTTAAAGCTTTGTGCGTTTATATAAGAGGATATAAAATGACGGGATATGAGGATATTATAGATAAGGACAGACCGGTTTCAAAAAGAGCGAGGATGAGTGTTGCTGACAGAGCAAAGATATTTTCACCCTTTTCGGCACTAAAGGGCTTTGAAGAAGCTATTGAAAAAAAGAATATAATTATTAAGCCGAGAACAGAGCTTTCCGAGGAGGAAAAGGAAGAACTGGATGTACGCTTTAATAAGATTGAAGAAATGCTTAACAAGGGTGAGCATCCGATTGTTACGGTTATATATTTTATAAAAGCAAGGGACACAGAAGAAGATATATGTCTTCAAAAGACGGGCATTGTTGCAAAGGTTAATATTGAATCAAGGTATATACAGATTGTTGATGAGAAGATAAGCTTTGAGGATTTGTACAGCATAAGCGGCGAAATGCTGTAGATGGTTTATAAGAAGAGGTAAATTATGAGATTAGACGACATAAGAAAAAATATAAACGAAATAGATGACAAGATGAAGACTTTGTTTGATGCACGTATGGAGTGCGCAACGGAGGTTGCAAAGGTTAAAATTGAAACCGGTGACAGCATATATAAGCCGGTACGTGAAAAGGAAATGTATGAAAGATTCATGGATGATCCGGATTATGTTGCTTTTTTGAAAAAGGTTGTGCAGATTAGCAGAAGAAGGCAATATGAATTGTTTTTTTTAGATGATACAAAGGGGTCAAAAGAATTTGTCACAAGTGATTTGAAGGATGGAGAGCTGGTTTCGGTATCAAGTCCATCTTTAAAGGAATTTTTCGAAAATGAAATAAAAGATGGTAAGCTTGAATTAACACTTAGAGCCGACAGAAAATCTGAGAAGGGACTCTGTATAAAGGACATATTATCTATTATTTCAGCTTCAACTCTCGATATAGAGAAGCTTGATGTAGATAGTGAAAAAGATACGTTATTCGTTACATTTGATGTACCGGAGGATGATATATCACAGAAAGAGGCATATTTGATTAAATATATGTTAGATTCGGAAACCTTATAGAAAATGATTTACACATGATATAGATTATTAAAGTAATGCATGACAGCAAAGCGTTACGAGGGTATGAAGGAGGACGATATGGTAATTATTAACGGACACGTGGTTGACCCTGAAACAGGGCTTAACGAGGAAGCGGATGTAGAAGTAAGCGGTGACACTATAAAGAAGATATATGTAAAAAGTAAGGGCGAGGCTTACGAGGGTAACGACAGCGAGATTATAGATGCGAAGGGTAAGTATGTTATGCCGGGATTTGTGGATTTGCATGTACATTTCAGGGATCCTGGACAGACCTATAAGGAGGATATAGTTACAGGTGCAAGGGCAGCAGCACACGGCGGGGTAACTACAGTTTGTGCGATGCCTAATACAAGTCCTGTTGTTGACAGTGTTGAAACACTCGGATACATATTGGACAAGGCGGACAAGGAGGCACTTGTTCATGTAAAACAGCTTTCCTGTATAACCAAGGGCATGGAAGGCAAAGAGCTTGTAGATATGAAGGCTATGAAGGAAGCGGGAGCGGTAGCATTTTCCGAGGACGGAAAGAGTGTTATGGATGTTAAGCTTTACCGTGAGGCTATGAAGGAGGCAGCTTCACTTGGTGCAGTTGTTATGGCACATTGTGAGGATAAGGATTTAGTAGGAAAGGGTGTACTTAATGAGGGTGTAGCATCCGAAAAGTATGATGTGCCGGGAATACCTAATTCCGTTGAGGATATCATAACTGCAAGAGATATACTTCTTGCGGCAGAGACAGGAGCAAAGCTTCATATATGTCACTGCTCGACCAAGGGAACAGTAGAGCTTATGCGTATGGCAAAAAGGCTTGGTGCTGATGTGACGGCTGAAGTATGTCCTCATCATTTCACTCTTACGGATGCAGACATAACTGAAGCAAACAGCAATTACAAGATGAATCCGCCGCTTAGAAAAGAGGAGGATGTGAAGGCTCTTATAGAGGGCTTGATTGACGGAACTATGTCCTGTATATCTACGGACCATGCACCTCATTCGGACGAGGAAAAGGAAAGATATTTTGACAAGGCACCTTTTGGAATAGTCGGTCTTGAGACCTCGGCAGCGCTTACATATACTGCGCTTGTATCAACAGGTCTTATGGACATCATGGAGATGGCAAGGAAGATGAGCTATAATCCTGCACATGTAATAGGCATAGACAGGGATTACGGCAAGCTTACCGAGGGCGCAAAGGCTGATATAGCTGTATTTGATCCTTGTGTTGAGTGGGAGGTTAAGGCTTCAGAGTTTTTCTCAAAAGGACACAACACTCCATATGAGGGTAAGGTTCTTAAGGGTAAGGTTACTGATACGATAGTTGACGGAAAGGTTGTTTATGGTGAATAGATATGAAATTCGTAATTCAACGTGTAGCAAATGCAAGTGTTACCATAGACGGAAATGTAAGCGGTAAAATAGAAAATGGGTTTATGGTTCTGATCGGTGTCTGTGAAGAGGATACAAAGGAGATAGCCGATAAGCTTGTGAAAAAACTGATAGGACTTAGGATATTTGCGGATGCAGAGGGTAAAACCAATCTTTCCATAAAGGATGTGAACGGTCAGCTTCTTTTAGTGTCACAGTTTACACTATATGCTGATTGTAAGAAGGGTAACAGACCATCCTTTATAAAAGCGGGAAGTCCCGAGCATGCAGAAAAAATATATGACTATATAGTAGAGCTTTGTAAAAATGAGATAGAAGTAGTTGAAACCGGTGAGTTTGGAGCGGATATGAAGGTCGAGCTTACAAATGACGGACCGTTTACAATTATTCTTGACAGTGCAGAGATATGTTAAAAGGAGGGTTTTGTTATGGATAATAAGGCATTGTACAAGCTTTCATATGGAGTGTTTGTACTTGGAACAAAGAGTGGGGATAAGATGAATGCATGTATAACCAATACTTGTATTCAGGTGGCAAATGACCCTGTAAGGGTTGCGATTTCAGTAATCAATAAGAATTATACCTGTGACCTTATAAAGGAAAGCAAGCAGTTTGCCCTTACCATGCTTGATAAGACGGTAAGCTTTGATACTATTAAAAGATTTGGATTTCAGTCAGGACGTGATGTAGATAAATTTTCAGATTTTGTACCGCAGCTTGACGATATGGGAAATCCATATATTGCATGGCAGTCCTGTGCGGTTATATCCTGTAAGGTGCTTTCCGAAACAGACCTTGGATCGCATACATTATTTATAGCTGAAATTGTGGATGCAAAGGTACTTAGTGACAATCCGCCGCTTACTTATGCAGACTATCAAAGTGATGTAAAGCCAAAGCCTGAAAAAGTGGATAAGGAAAAGAAGATAGTAGGTTGGAAATGTAAAATATGCGGATACATCTATGAAGGAGAGACACTCCCTTCGGACTATATATGTCCTTTATGCGGACATGATGCAAGTGATTTTGAACCTATTTATGAGTAATAAATACTATTGAATAATATAACTGTAAAAGGGAAAAAGAAAAGGAGATAATGTATGGATAATAACCAGGGATTTAATAATAGGGGCTTTAATCCACAGGGACAAAGTTATAATCCTCAAGGGCAGAGCTATAATCAGCAAGTGTTTTTTCAACCACAACAGCCACAGACAGGCTTTGATGAAATCGGACAGACAATGCCTGCAGGACAGCAAATGGGAGGACAGCAGTTTACCGGACAACAGTATAACCAGACCTATAATCAGCCTAATAATCAAACCTTTAATCAGCCTGCACCTACGCAAATATATAACGGTCAGCAGGGCGGATTTACAGGAGGATACAATCAGGGAATCGGTAACAGCGGATATAATGGGGATAACCAAAATGGCGGCGGCAAAAAAACAGGTCTTATTATCGGTATAATATTGGCTGTGGTTGCAATAATTGCTGCAATAGTAGTAGTGATTGTCCTTAAAAATAAGAAAGATGACGAGGATAATAGTGATAAAAAGACTACAACGGAAGTTACAACGACAGAAACTGCAACAACGGAAATGACAACGACAGAAGCTGTAACAACTGAAGCTGCTACAACAGAGGAAAGAACAGATACAGTCGGACAGACCAGATATTACAGACTTACCGGTGCTTCAGATATTGAGGATCCTGATTATGATTATATGGCGGATATAAATGCTTCAGATGCAATGGGAAATTATTCATTTATGGTTTTGTCTGATGATACTCACACAGGATATATAGTAATCATGGGAGAACTTCTTGGAGAGGTTACTTATGATGATTCTTCGATGACAATGGGTGGTTTAGCTATTGATATGTCAGTATCCGGAAATACCGTAACATTGTCAAGTGAAGGAGAAACACTTGTCTTCACGCAGATAACAGAGGAAGAATTTGAACCCCTTCAGGCAGCATATGACAGCAGTGATTATGACGATAGTGATTTGTACGGAACTACACTTACACAAGCAACTGATTTTACTGTAGGAGATTTACATTTTACCTGTCCTGCTGATTTCCTTCTTATAATTGATGAAGAGGATTTAGAAATCGGATGGTTTGAAGCAGAGTTATATAAGGATGACAGATGTGTTTCTGATGTATATGTGGAAGTGGTAGATGATGATTTGGCAGCAAGCGGTAACTCAGCAGAAGCAGAAGCCGGAAGCTATGATGATTGGACAGATTTTAATTATGTAACATCTGGAGGAGTAACCATTCAGTATTATTTTGACGGAGACTATACTGATTTTGAATTTGAAGGATATTACGGAAGTCAGACAATGGCAAATTCTAATTGGATTGACGGTTATATAGAGTATAATAACAAATTGTATCGTGTTTCAATTATAGCTGATACGGATTATTATGGAAGTGACGTAAAAAGTATTGCAATGTCTGTTCTGGACTCATTACATTTTTAACATAAGACAGTTTGAAAAATATAATAAATTGATTAAATGAAATAGTTGGCGGCTTGAAGATTAAATAAATCATCAAGCCGTCAATTTCTTAAATTAGAAACAAGTGTCCCATCAAAATGTCGTATTTACGAACTACTATCTATAATTATAATATGATAGAATTATAATAATATATAACAAAATAATGTAAAAAAGGAGTGTTTAAATGGATAATAATCAATACCAAAACAATCAGGGTTATTCTTCAAACGGACAGCAGAACAATCAGCAACCGTTTAATCAACAGCAGTATGATGCACAGCAGCAATACTATCAACAACAATATGAGATGCAGCAGCAGTATTATAAGCAGGAGTATGAAAAGCAGCAGGCCCAACAGGCTGCAAATGCAGGCCAGAATTTCAATCAGCAGGCTGTAAATGCTGGTCAGAATTATAATCAGCAGGCTGCATATGGCGGACAGTATAACAATCAGCAGGCATATGGTCAGGGCCAATATAATCAGCCTCAATATAACCGGCAACAGGATATGAATTATCAGAATGCCGGATATATGGGTTCGACGCCTGATAATATGGGCAATTTTAATAACGGTTACGATGGAAATAATGGATATGATGGAAATAACGGCAACGGTGGAAAGAAGAAAACCGGACTTATCATAGGTATAATAATAGCGGTTGTTGCTATAATTGCAGCTATTGTTATAATTTTGGTTGTTAAAAATAAGAAGGATGATAAGGACGATAGCAAGGATAAAAAAGCTACAACCGAGGTTGTTTCAACCGAAGATATATTTTCAACTGATACAACAACAGAAATGACAACGGAGGCAACCACAGAAGCTACCACAGAAGCTACTACAGAAGCAACAACCGAAGCAACTACGGAGGCAACCACTGAAGCAACTACAGAGGAAGCTCCAGCCAATATGCGTTACTACAAGATTACAGATATTGATGACGGTTCCGGACAGGATTATGCAAGTATGTTTGAGAACTATTATAATGCCGGAGATTATTCGTTTGCTGTATTTGATGATAACACCAACACAGGATATTTTGTAATCAGAATGTCGGATGCAGGAACCTTTGTATTTGATGATGCTACATTGACTACTGATGATTATGAGGATGATGTGTATGATTTAGCCTATGAAGGAAACACTCTTACTATGAAGCAGGGCGATTATTATATTCAGATGGAACTTGTGACATATGATGAATTTAAAATGATGAATGATGCGTATGAAAGCTCCGGCAGCAACTAAGGTTTACAAAGGTAAGAGGGTAACATCTAAGCGGGAGGAGTTTCAAAAAATTGCCGATAATCTGGACGGTAAATATGTTCTGGATGCGGATATCGATGATTGGATGAGCGGAAACAGCACTTCGTATACACCTATCGGAACACCGGATATGCCATTTACCGGAGAGCTGGATGGAGCCGGTCATTCGATTTCAGGTACACTTTTGTTTACCGGAAGTGATGAGGCTTGGGGATTCTTTGACTGTAACGAGGGATATGTCTGCGCATATAATGAGGGAACAATTTCAGGGGTTAATTTGTCAGGCTCGAACCTTTACTACCGTACTTTTGACAAGGATACAGCAGCAGATGGAGGATTAGTATGCGGCTATCAGACAGCATCTGCAGTGCTTGATAATGTTACACTTGATTACTGTAACATCGATTTGGACAGCTTTGGTGAGTTCGTGGGAAATGTAGCACCTACAGTATATCTTGGAATGCTTATAGGTGAGGCAGAAGGCGGTATAATCGCTTGGGCAGATGGAAATGTAACGGTTGATGGCTGTGTGATAGATGTCGAATACAATCTGACGGGTGGTGGAGCGATACTTCATGGCGCAGAAGATACCGACGGATTTTACAATAACCCATAATAAATATACAATTATTAAGGAGGTGCAAAGCACCTCCTATTTTTTCCTATTTTTATATGGAATTTATATGTTATTTCTGTTAAAATATAATTATATATGTAAATATGGATTTTGTTCTAATTATATTTATGATTAAACAGGTTGTATGTGGATTTATGTATCTATAAGCAGGTAATGTGAACACGCCTGTACTTAGCGAGGTATTTTCGAGCTTAGTACAGCTTCGTGTGAGGTTTAGCGAGAGCGTGCCTGCGAAAGATACATAAATCCATATACAACCGTAATGGAAAGAGAGGAAAGATAAACATGATAAATACACTTATAAAAAATATTCAGGAAAAGAATGCACCGATAGTTGTCGGACTTGATCCTATGATGAATTATATACCGGAGCATATTCAGAAGGCTGCCTTTGAAGAATATGGTGAGACCTTAAAGGGAGCGGCCGAGGCTATCTGGGTTTATAATAAGGGAATAATAGATGCAACCTATGATTTGATACCTGCTGTAAAGCCACAGATTGCTATGTATGAGCAGTTTGGCATAGAGGGACTGATTGCATTTCATAAGACCTGTGCTTATGCTAAGGAGAAGGGTCTTGTTGTAATAGGTGATATAAAGCGTGGAGATATTGGTTCAACATCTACCGCTTATGCAGTCGGACATCTTGGCAAGGTGAAGGTTGGTTCAAAGGCTTATGCAGGCTTTGACGAGGATTTCGTAACTGTCAATCCTTACCTTGGAACAGACGGAGTAAAGCCTTTTGTAGATATATGTAAGGAAGAAAATAAGGGTATATTTGTTCTTGTAAAGACCTCCAATCCTTCTTCCGGAGAGTTTCAGGATAAGCTCGTTGACGGAAGACCTCTTTATGAGCTGGTTGCCGAAAAGGTTGTAGAGTGGGGTAGTGAGTGTATGGGAGATACCTACAGCAATGTGGGCTGTGTTGTGGGAGCAACCTATCCTGAAATGGGTAAGGTGCTTCGTAAACTCATGCCTAAGACCTATATACTTGTGCCGGGCTATGGTGCCCAAGGCGGAAAGGCAGAGGATTTGGTACATTACTTTAATGATGACGGACTTGGAGCAATCGTTAATTCTTCAAGAGGAATAATAGCTGCCTATAAGCAGGATAAATACGCTTCCTTCGGAGAAGCAAATTATGCGGATGCAAGCCGTCAGGCAGTGGTTGATATGATAGCGGATATAAACGGAGCACTTGGTAAATAAACTGAAATGTTTTTAATCCGTAACAAAGTATTAACTTGATTATTTGAAATGATAGATAAAAAATTTCAAGAAGGAGCAACTGATATATGGATAAACTAAAAATGACTGCCAAGGTTATCAGGCAGGATGAGATAGCATATGAGATATATTCACTTTTGATTTCGGCAAAGGAGATAGCTGATATTGCCAAGCCGGGACAGTTTGTGAATCTTTATTCGGCAGATAAGAGCCGACTTTTACCGAGACCTATAAGTATATGTGAGATAGATAAGACTGCCGGAACCTTAAGACTTGTTTACAGAGTGGTAGGAGACGGTACAAAAGAATTTTCAACACTTACTTCTGACCACACAATTGAAGTGATGGGACCTTTGGGAAACGGATTTACCTTAGAAGGCAAGAAGGCAATAATTATAGGCGGAGGAATCGGTATACCTCCTATGCTTGAATTATCCAAGCAGCTTGACTGTGAAAAGTCAATTGTACTTGGATTTAGAGATGAGGAATTTTTATCAGAGGAATTTGCTCCTTACGGAACAGTTTACAAATCAAGTGATGCGGGAAATATAGGCGTTAAGGGTACAGTTATGGATGCCATCAAAGAGTATGGCATAACCGGAGATGTAATATATGCCTGCGGTCCTATTCCTATGCTTCGTGCCATATCTGATTATGCACTTGCAAATGGAATAACAGCGCAGATTTCAATGGAAGAAAAAATGGCATGCGGAATTGGAGCATGTCTTGCCTGTGTATGTAAATCAAAGGATGTGGATGAGCATTCCAAGGTACATAACAAGAGGGTTTGTAAGGAAGGTCCAGTATTTTATGCCGGGGAGGTGGAGTTTTAATGAACACTAAGGTAAGTATAGCAGGAGTAGAATTTAAAAATCCCATAACCGTTGCATCGGGAACCTTTGGCTCCGGTATGGAATATGATGAGTTTTTCGATATATCGGCTCTTGGTGCGGTGACTACAAAGGGAGTTGCCAATGTTCCGTGGGCAGGCAATCCGACACCGCGTATAGCTGAAACCTATGGTGGTATGATGAATGCAATCGGACTTCAAAATCCGGGCATAGATACTTTTTGCGAAAGAGACATACCGTTTCTTAAAACAAAGGATACGAAGATAATAGTAAATGTGTGCGGTAAAAGTGAAAGTGATTATGTAGAGGTAGTGGAAAGACTGGGCGACGAGCCGGTTGATTTGCTTGAGATAAATGTATCCTGTCCAAATGTTAAAGAGGGAGGCATAGCCTTCGGTCAGGATCCAAAAGCGCTTTATGATATCACCAAAGCCGTAAAGGCAAAGGCCAAGCAGCCGATTATCATGAAGCTGAGTCCAAATGTTACGGATATAACCGTAATGGCTAAAGCAGCCGAGGATGCAGGTGCGGATGCACTTTCGTTGATTAATACGCTTACGGGTATGAAGATAGATGTAAAAAAGAGAACCTTTGCGGTTGCCAATAAAACAGCCGGAGTTTCGGGACCTGCCATTAAGCCGATTGCCGTACGTATGGTATATCAGGTGGCAAATGCGGTTAAGCTTCCTATAATAGGAATGGGTGGAGTAGCAACTTATGAGGATGCACTTGAATTTATCATGGCAGGTGCAACAGCTGTGGCTGTGGGAACAGCCAATTTCCACAATCCTTATGCCACTAAAGAAATAATTAAGGGTATTGAGGATTATATGACTGCCAATAAAATAAATGATATTAATGAATTAATCGGATGTGTTAAGTAGGTAGGCTTATGTTTAATAAAAAGAAAAAATATTATTTTTCGGATGACTCTATAGCCACTGATACTATAATTGCATTTGTGCTTGGCGGCATAAGTCTTGTGGCTGAACTTATCGGAATCATCTCGTCTGTAAGGACCGGGGGAAATGTTCCGGAGTTCATGGGAGTTTTATATGTCTGTGCGATTTTATTATCCATATGCGGAATAGCCTTCGCTTGGTTTGGCTTTGAAGCTGAAGAAGGCGGAGTTAAGAGTAAAAGATGGTCTATTTCTTTAAATGTATTTACTCTGCTTGTACCGCTTTTTGTGATTGGATTATATTTTTTTATTGATTAACTTTAAGGGATTTTTTTATGGATGAACGACTAAAAAAACAGCTGGATTTTTTGCTTGAGATAGACAAATCAAAGGAAGTAATAAGACAGACCTATCTGTCTGACGGAAGCAGAAAGGAAAATGATGCAGAGCATAGCTGGCATCTTGCAATTATGGCAATACTTCTTTCTGAATATGCAAATGAGGATATAGATGTTTTAAAAACCGTTTCTATGGTGCTTATCCACGATCTGGTGGAAATTGATGCCGGCGATACCTACGCTTATGACGTGGAAGGGAATAAAACCAAAAAGGAAAGAGAAATCAGGGCGGCAGACAGAATATTTAAAATCTTACCGAAGGATCAGGCAGATAAGCTGCGTGCACTGTGGGAAGAATTTGAAAGAGGAGACACTCCCGAATCAAGATTTGCCGCAGCTCTGGATAAGACCCAGCCGGTTATACTTACAGATAATCAGGGTGGTAAGTCATGGATGGAGCATGGTGTGAAAAAAAGCCAGATATCAAAGAGGACAGAATATGTAAAAGAGGGTTCCAAGGAACTTGGAGAGTATATAAATGAAGCAATAAAAAGAAATGTAGAAAAAGGGCTTCTTAAGGATGAATAAGTAATAATCATACAGGAGAATTGCAAAAAATATGGACGAAAATATCAAGGAAAGAATTAAATTAAGCATTGAAAGATTAAGATATATTAAAAGGGATGCATATAGTGCGAGGTTTAAAGCATATTTTAAAGAGGTTGCAGACTTTATAATATATGCTTACGACAATATTCCTAAAGCAAAGCTTATAAATAAATTAAGCTTCAATGAATTATATGAAATTAATCAGGAGCTTTATGATGACATACTGCCGGATAATTACGTTACGAGCTTTGCCAATCCCGACTATGCGGTAGAATTTTTGGGAGATGAATTCGGAACAATTTTTTCATTTTTATACTTTGAGATCAGGGGCATAATTCCATATCTTTACGAAGGAAGATACGAGGAGTTTGCTTCTGTAATCGAATTATTCCTTGAAGTATACAACATATTTTTGGATCCGGAAACTGCAAGCTATAAGTATGTAAAGGATGCTGTATATTATCATATGTATGATTATGCGGATGTGACAGTACAAAGAAGGACTATTGAAACCATAAGTCCTGAATTTACATTTGCAACAGATATCATTATGAACAGCGATTTATCTGATCTTAGATATCTCTTCAAATACGGTGAATATATAAGTGAAAATGAAACGAAGACAGCAGAGTTTTTAAATAAGCTTTCAGATAAAGAGGTTAAAGCTATGGCTAAAACCTATGTTGATGGTTTTATCAATGGCTTTAAGACCATGGGAATAGATATTACTCCGAAAAAATCTGTAAATATCAGATATTCCATCGGTCAGGAGAGAATGGTTAAGTATGCAATAGAAATGTTTAGGGAGCATGACCTGGAGCCTGTAATATTCAGGTATGCAACCAGCCGTATCAACAGAAAGCTTACTATAAGAACCGGCTATATATCGACATATGCCAATCAGCAGTATGAGTATGATCACAGGATGGATGAAGCATTATTTATAGACAAAGCGCTGCTTGAAAGGAAGCTTGAGGTTATAGAGGATACTTACAAGAAAAATGAAAAGCTGGCAGCACAATATGCCGGACCGGCTGTAATAGAAACCTTTGGCGAAAATCCTTTTGAACCTAAAATATGTGCTAAGGCTGTTAAGCTTGATGAAAAGCAGCAAAAGCTCTTGCTGGATTATCAGACCAAATCGGCCAATATAACCAATAAATTTATACCGAGGGACAAATACAGCTTTACCATAATTGCATATCCGATTCCGGAAATAGGAGAAAACTTTGAGGAGATATTTGCCGAGGTTGTTAAGGTGAATACCCTTGATAATGAGCTGTATAAGGATATACAGGAGCATATAATAAATGAACTTAATAATGCTGAATATGTTCATGTACTCGGTACAAACGGCAATAAAACCGATATCAAGGTTATGCTTCATAAGCTTGACAATCCCGATAAGGAGACTAATTTCGAAAACTGCCTTGCGGATGTAAATATACCTCTCGGTGAAGTATTTACATCACCGGTTTTAACAGGCACGAATGGTGTGCTTAATGTAAGTGAGGTATATCTTAATGATTTAAAATATATCAATCTAAACATAGAATTTAAAGACGGAAAAATGTATAAGTATACCTGCGATAACTTTGAAAAGGCGGAGGATAATAAGTCTTTTATAGAAGAAAATCTTATGTTTAATCATGAGACACTGCCTATAGGAGAATTTGCGATAGGTACCAATACCGTCGCTTATGTGATGGCGAGAAAATTCAACATACTTAAAAGACTTCCGATTTTGATAGTTGAAAAAATGGGACCACATTTTGCGGTTGGAGACACTTGCTACAGCTATAGTGAGGATATGAAATTATATAACCCTGATGGCAAGGAAATTATTGCAAAGGATAATGAGTGTTCAATACTTAGAAATTCCAAGGATAAGACCGAACAAAAGCAGGCATATTTTAACTGCCATACAGATATAACGATTCCGTATGAGGAGATCGGCAGTATCACATCGGTTCATCCTAACGGAACAAAGGTGCTTATTATAAAGGATGGACGATTTGTGCTTCCGGGTACTGAAAAACTCAACGAAGCATTTGAGTAAAGAGGAGAGATAAAATGGATAATCAGTTTAACAACGGAAATCAAAATTATAGTGGCGGGCAGGACTACGGTGCGACTATGCCGGTAGACAATCCGGGATTTGGACAGCCGCAATATAATCAGTCACAGTATAACCAACAAAATTACGGAGCAACCATGCCGGTAGATAATCCGGGATTTAGCCGGCAGCAGTATAACCAGCCGAACTACGGAGCAACCATGCCGGTAGATAATCCGGGATTTAACCAGCCACAGTATAACCAGCCGAACTACGGAGCAACCATGCCGGTAGATAATCCGGGATTTAGCCGGCAGCAGTATAACCAGCCAAACTACGGTGCGACTATGCCGGTAGATAATCCGGGATTTAGCCGGCAGCCAGTGCAGCAGACTAATATACAGGCAGGCTATGGACAGCAGCCTGTGCAGCATAATGCACCTAAAAATAAGCCGCCTAAAAATAAAAAACAGGGCAGCAAGATGTCAGTTGGCTGGCTGATTGCTTTATGTGCATCAATTGTAGTAATAATAGTCGGTGTTGCCATTATCTGTTTTATTTCTGTCGGTAAAAAGAAGCAGATTAACAACGTAAAGGATTCAAGTATTAAGCTTACAAATGCAAGCTATTCGACTACATACGGAGAACTGTTCGGTAAATCTATTACCAACGGTAAGTGGGATTATTTCAAAGAAGACGGAGAAAAGCTTGTTCAGGTAAAGGGTGATTATAAGGATCCGGGTTCGGGAAGCAGCTTTCCGGTAATCGTTCAGTTCAATGTGGATGATGGCGTAAAGCTTTCCTGTGTTGCAGTAAACGGAGTGGCATATTCACTTGCAGATTCCGAAAACTTTATCACATTGATGTACATTGCATATTATGGAACAGATGATGAAAAGAATTCTGCCTATGATGATCCAAATGCTAATGTTTTAACTACAGAAGCAACAACGCAGGCGACTACCCAGGCAACCACAGAAGCTACAACGCAGGCAACGACGCAGGCAACCACAGAAGCTACAACGCAGGCGACTACCGAGGAAGAAAAAAATGAATATATGTTAAAGAACAGCAGCTCTGAATATCTGGCTGTTTCAGATATAGCAGGTATGTCTAAGGAACAGTGCAGGATAGCAAGAAATGAGATATATGCAAGACACGGAAGACTTTTTGATGATCCTGAGTTACAGGCATATTTTAATTCCTGCAGCTGGTATAGCGGATATATAGCACCTTCTGATTTTGATGAGAGTGTGTTAAATGATTATGAAAGATCAAATCTTGAATTAATAGTGGCATATGAAAAGGACATGGGGTATCGCTAAAAATGAACATAGTAATATCTGATAATAAGATTAAGAAAGTATTGTTGGCATTTTTTATATTTGTGATTGCCGGATGTCTTGTGGGCTGTGGTAAGGAAAAATCAAAGAAGCTTAGTGCAAATGATGATACTGCTACAGAAATCGAAATTATCACTGAATCTGAACCGGTAACAGAAATAGAAATAGCAACACTGTCAGATACCGGTGATTTTACAGACAATGACACGGATAATGAGGATGAAAAGGATGAACCGAAAGAGGCAACCCCTGAAGATGCGACAGAGGATAAGTCCAATGGATATCTGGTTTGCATAGATGCCGGTCACCAGTCACAGGGTAATTCCGAACAGGAGCCTATAGGCCCCGGAGCAAGTGAAACCAAAGCAAAGGTTTCAAGCGGAACCAGAGGTGTTGTATCGGGACTTGCAGAGTACGAGCTTAATCTTATGGTAGCATTAAAGTTAAGAGATGAACTGGTAAAAAGAGGCTATGAGGTTATCATGGTCAGAGAGACCAATGATGTGGATATAAGCAACAGTGAGAGGGCGGCAGTTGCCAATGAAGCAAATGCAGATGCATTTATCAGAATACATGCAAACGGTTCTGAAAATTCTTCTGTAAACGGTGCAATGACTATATGTCAGACAGCTTATAATCCTTATAACGGTGAATATTATGAGAAGAGCCGTGCTTTATCGGATTGCGTTCTTGACAATCTGATACTCGCAACGGGTGCCAATAAGGAATATGTCTGGGAGACAGATACCATGAGTGGAATAAACTGGTGTATGGTACCTGTAACAATTGTTGAGATGGGCTATATGACCAATCCCGAAGAAGACGCACTTATGGCAACGGAAGAATATCAGTATAAAATAGTCGACGGAATAGCAAACGGAATAGATGAGTTTCTTGGAGTTAAACAACAGCCTTAATGAGAAGAAGGATTGTATTATATCGATGAACGATATTATGATAGATAAGTGATAATTAATAGTTTGGAGGAATATATGGGAAGACGTGTTATATGGATAGTTCTGGACAGTGCCGGAGCAGGAGAGATGCCTGATGCGGAAAAATACGGTGATAATGGAGCGGATACATTTGGACATATTTTAAAGACATATCCTGATGCGGATTTTCACAATATGGCAAGGCTCGGACTTTTTGATTTGGAGGGAACAAGCTTTAGGATTGATAAAGAGAATACTGCTGATATTAATTCTAAAAGTACAAAAGAATTTGGCTTGGATAGTAAGGAAGCTTGTGAGATAATCGGCTGCTACGGTAAAGCAAAGGAAATGTCAAACGGTAAGGACACCACCACCGGACACTGGGAGATGATAGGTCTTTACACCAAGATACCGTTTCCTACATATCCGGATGGATTTCCCAAAGAGATAATAGATGAATTTGTGGAAAAAACCGGTTGCGGCGGAGTATATGGCAATAAGGTTGCTTCCGGAACAGTTATTATAGAAGAATACGGTGATGACCATATGAAGACGGGCTATCCTATAGTTTATACTTCGGCGGATTCTGTATTTCAGATAGCGGCATCCGAGGAAAAGGTCGGACTTGAAAAACTGTATGAGATGTGTGAAACAGCCAGAGAAATTCTTCAGGGTAAGCACAATGTTGGACGTGTTATAGCTAGACCGTTTGTAAAAACCGAAGGCGGATACGAACGAACCACCAACAGACGTGATTATGCACTTCCGCCTGACAGGGACAATGTTTTGGTTCATCTTGAGGAAAATAATATTAAAACATATGCAGTCGGAAAAATCGGAGATATATTTAATAATGTGGGAATTTACGAGGGTGTTCATACCAACGGCAATACTGACGGCATGAATAAAACCTTGGAATATATGGATAAGGTCGATGAGGGACTCATTTTTACAAACCTTGTTGATTTTGATATGAAATACGGACACAGACGTGATGTGCTCGGATATAAAAATGCTCTGGAGGAATTTGATACATGGCTTGGCGATAAGCTTATACCATCTATGAAAGAGGATGATATTGTTATTATAAATGCCGACCATGGCTGTGACCCGACCTTTAAGGGAACGGACCATACCAGAGAGTATATACCTGTGCTTATTTACGGTAAGAAATTAAAGAATGGAACCAATCTTGGAGTGATTAATTCCTTTGCAGATATAGGTAAGACTGTAGAAGAGTATCTGCTTGAAAATGTAATTGAGGATACAGCTTCAATCGGAGAAAGCTTTCTGGATAAAATCATATAAGCTGTTGATAGTTATATTAAAAAAAATAAATGTAATGATATATACTTTTTATAATATTATAAAAATTACGTCCGTGGGGGTGTGAAGATATATGAGAATGTACGACCTTATTATGAAAAAGCGTAACGGCTATGAACACAGTAAGGAAGAGATAAGATATATTATTGAGGGATTTACGAAGGGTGAGATACCTGATTACCAGATGTCGGCATGGCTTATGAGTGTTTATTATAAGGGGATGAGCGGTGAGGAAACTTTGGAGCTTACCAATGCCATGGCGGACAGCGGTGACAGGCTTGATTTGTCACGTATAAACGGAATAAAGGTAGATAAGCACAGTACAGGCGGGGTTGGTGACAAGACAACATTTATAGTTGCACCGATACTCGCTTCTTTAGGTGTGCCTATGGCCAAGATGAGCGGAAGAGGACTTGGACATACAGGCGGAACCATAGATAAGCTTGAGGCGATAAAGGGCTTTAATGTAGCTATATCAGAGGATTTATTTATAAATAATGTCAACAATATCAAGCTTTCTCTGGTGGGACAAACCGGCAATCTTGCACCGGCGGATAAAAAGATATATGCACTTAGAGATGTTACTGCAACAGTTGACAGTATACCTCTTATAGCATCAAGCATAATGAGCAAAAAGCTTGCGGCTGGAGCAGATGTAATAGTTCTGGATGTAAAATGCGGCTCCGGTGCATTTATGCAGGATGAAGTATCTGCAAAGGAGCTTGCCCATACCATGGTTGATATAGGCAACGGGGCAGGCAGAAAAACCTACGGAATCATAACTGATATGAATGAACCTCTTGGATGTAAGGTGGGAAATGCACTTGAAGTATATGAGGCTTGTGAGGTTCTTAAATTAAAGGATTTGGAAAATCTTGATTACGGTATAAAAAGACTGCTTGAGGTTTCACTTACATTGGCATCATATATGCTGATGGGAGCAAAGAATCAAAGCATTGATAAAGATGAAACATCAAATGATAATAATCTTAATGACGGATATCATGAAAAAGAGAATTGTTTGAATTATGAAGAAGCACGAAGACTTTGTGAGGAGGCAGTAACAAGCGGAAAGGCTCTTGATAAATTTGCCGAATTCGTAGCTGCCCAGGGTGGAGATGCGGATATGATTTACAATCCGGATTTGCTTCCTAAGGCTAAATATATCGTTCCCGTTTATATGGATAAGGAAGGTTATGTAGCTTCCTGTAAAACCAGCGAGGTTGGTATGGTAAATCTCATATTAGGAGGCGGAAGGGAAACCAAGGAAAGTAAGATAGACCTTGCTGTCGGAATTGATATAAGAAAGCATATCGGAGACTTTGTCAAAGGTGATGAGGTTTTTGCTTACATACATGCGGATGATGAGAGTGTTATTGAGGAGGCAAAGAAGAGGCTTATCGCTGCTTATAAGTTGAGTGATGAGAAAGCTTTTCCTGACAAAATTATTAAAGGGATAATTGAATAAAAAAGTTCGTTAATGATTGATAAATAAATTAATATGTCACAAGAAAAATGCTTTAATTATTGATTGTTTTATTGTCTTTATAATTTGCCTTAATTATTTGACTTATTATTCATAAAGACCTATAATAGCATTTGATATAAAAACATAATTTTACAGAAGAAAGGAGTCTTTAGTTTGAGTAAAAAGAAAAGGACTACTGCCATCATTTTACTCATTGTTATCGAGCTTTTACTTGCAGCCGGAATTGCATTTACAAACGGGGCGGTGGAAAAGCACGAAACGATTAAGGAAATGATGAGAGATGCGGTGCTCCACGAGGAAAACAAGATAAGTCTTTTCGGACTTTCCGTCAATCCTTCGCTTATAGCGGGATTTACCGTGACCGGAATCATACTTATCTTTGCATTGATTGTGAGGATCTTTGTTATACCGAGATTTAAAAATGTACCGGGTAAATTCCAATTGGTATTGGAAACCTGGGTTGGATTTTTTGATAATCTGGCAAAGACAAACAGTCCGCACAGCAACGGATTTTTGGGAGCATATATATTTGCAACGGGAACCTATGTATTTACGGGTACTTGTTTTGAACTGTTCGGAATTCAGGCAATAACTACCGAAGGACATTCCATATCACTTCCGGCACCTCTTGCCGATATAAACGGAGCGATTATGATGGGATGCTTATCATATCTTATTATATTGTCCGGTGGTATTATGAATAACAAGCTAAGAGGCGTGGGACTTACATTGAAGGAATTCTCACTTCCTCTATCCATGAGCTTCCGTCTTTTCGGAGCGCTCCTTTCTGGTATGCTTGTTACGGAGCTTATATACTTTACCTTGGGACTTTCGATATTGCTTCCGGTAGTGGTAGGCGTGGTTTTCACATTACTGCATGCACTTATACAGGCATACGTGCTTACACTGCTTACGGCGATATTCTACGGAGAGGTTTCAGAGCCGCCGAAACCTAAGGAAAAGAAGCAAAAGAAGAATAAGAATAAAAATGATGCCGAGCCGGATGTGAAGGTTCAGGAAGCATAATATGATTACTATCAGGATTTAAGACTATATAGTAAGAAAAGAAATTAATCCGGATAATAAATATGTAACATATATTTTTTATATAAATTGGAGGATAAAATAATGAATATAAGAATTTCAAAAAAGGTACCTGTAATTTTAGCAATAATAATCGTGCTTATGACAGTTTTTGTTTTTGCGGCACCAAAGCTTACCCAGGCTAAGGATGATACTAAAACTCAGACAGTAACCGTTGTTTCAACAGACGGGGTAAATACGGGAAAGACAGTTGTTTCAAACGAGGCAGATACAGTCGAGGGTGCAAATGATGCGGATGTAGAGGTTGAAGCAGCAGATTCAACCGGTTCAAAGGCTATGGCTGCTGCTATAGCAATCGGTCTTGCAGCACTTGGTGGAGCCATAGGAATGGGTCTTGCTATTTCAAAGTCGGCAGAGGGTGTTTCACGTCAGCCTGAAGCAAGTGGTAAGATACAGGGACTTATGATGCTCGGCCTTGTATTTGTAGAGACGGTAGTTATATATGCATTGGTTGTAGCGATACTTATAGTATTTGTAATGTAGCAAAGCGAGGTGTCTAATATGGTACTAACAGGATTACCGCTTAATATTGATTTTCAACAGATATTACTTCATCTTGCTAACTTTGCCATACTTTTCTTCGGCTTATACATTCTTCTTTATAAGCCGGTTAAGGATTTTATGGATAAGAGACAGGCACATTATAAGAGTCTTGATGATGAGGCCAATGATAAGCTTGCCGGTGCAAAGGAAAAAGAAGAAGAATATCTAAATAAGCTTAACAGTGTTGATGAAGAAATAGATAAAAAGAAGAAGGAAGCTGCGGCAGAGCTTGATACCATGCGTGTTGAAAAAGAAAAGGAAGCTAAGGAAAAGGCAGATAAGATTGTCGAGGATGCACGTAAGGAAGCAGAGAGTGTCCGTGCCAATATCATCAACAGTGCAAGTAAAGATATAACTGATATGGTAAGTCAGGCGGCTGAAAAGATATTTATGAGTGATGACATAGAAAAGGCTTATGATGTTTTCTTGGAGGATGCTGAAAGGAGCGTAAAGGATGGAGAATAAAATGCCCGAAAAGCGTAATGCATATCTCTATGCCAAGGCAGCACCCACACAGGAACAAAAGGCAAGATTTGAGAGCTTTCTTAAGCAGAAATATAATGAGGATATAAGCCTTGAATGGGTAGAAGATAATGAAATAAGAGGCTTTAAACTCATTTATGATACGGAAATATTTAACTGGACTCCGGAGGGAAGATTTGCTCAGTTTAAGGATAAGTTAGATGAAATTTCCATGAGATATGCCAGCAAGTCACAGCCTGATCAGATGATTACCCTGCTTAAAAAGTCCATTGAAGACTTTGAACTTGAAGCGGTTGCCGAGGAAGAGGGTAAGGTCAAAACCGTAGGTGACGGTATCGTCGTTGTGGAAGGCCTTGATTCGGTTAGGTATGGCGAGATAGTAGTCTTTGAATCCGGTGTAAAGGGTATGGTTCAGGATTTAAGACGTGGTGAGATAGGAGTTATCCTCTTTGGTGAGGATGATGAGATAACAGACGGAAGTCTGGTAAGAAGAACTAAAAAGACAGCCGGTATTGCCGTAGGCGACGGTTTTGTAGGCAGAGTTGTAGATGCGCTCGGTAACCCGATCGATGATAAGGGTGATATAGCTGCATCTGATTATCGTGCCTTGGAGACACCTGCGCCAAGTATTATAGACAGACAGCCGGTAAATGAACCGATGGATACCGGACTTTTATCCATTGACTCCATGTTCCCTATAGGACGAGGACAAAGAGAGTTAATCATAGGTGACAGACAGACGGGAAAAACCACTGTTGCCCTTGATACAATACTCAATCAGAAGGGTAACGGCGTTATATGTATATATGTTGCCATAGGACAAAAGGCGAGTAGTGTCGCACAGCTCGTCGGTACATTAAATAAGCATGATGCCATGGGCTATACCATAGTTGTAAATGCATCTGCTTCAGATCCGGCACCGCTTCAGTATATAGCTCCTTATGCGGGTACCGCTTTGGGAGAATATTTTATGGAGCAGGGCAAGGACGTGCTTATTGTATATGATGATTTATCAAAGCATGCGATTGCATACAGAGCTTTGAGTCTTTTGCTTGAGCGTTCACCGGGACGTGAAGCATATCCGGGAGATGTATTTTATCTTCATTCAAGACTTTTGGAGCGTTCTGCACATCTGTCTGCCGAAAGAGGAGGCGGTTCACTTACTGCGCTTCCTATAGTAGAAACTCAGGCAGGAGATGTTTCGGCATATATTCCGACCAATATTATATCGATAACTGACGGTCAGATATTCCTTGAGAGTGAGCTTTTCTTCTCGGGACAAAGACCTGCGGTAAATGTCGGACTTTCCGTATCCCGTGTAGGTGGAGCTGCACAGACCAAGGCTATGAAAAAGGCGGCCGGTGGTGTAAGACTTGACCTTGCGCAGTACAGGGAGATGGAGGTATTTACCCAGTTTTCAAGTGACCTTGATGATGCAACCAAAAGACAGCTGGTTTACGGTCAGGGACTTATGAGACTTTTAAGACAGCCGCAGAGCCATCCGATGAAGCTGCATGAACAGGTTATAACCCTTGTTTCGGCTACCGCTCATGTTATGCAGGATATACCGCTTGAGAGCATGCTGGATTTTAGAAATAAGCTTTTTGATTATTTCCATACAAATGCTATGACACTTTGTAATACCATAGATGATACAGGACTCTTATCCGATGACGATAAGCAGACTATTATAGATGAGTCAAAGAAGTTCTGTGACGAATACCTTGAGGGTATGGTAAATGAGGACGGTGAGTAGGATTGCCAAGTGCAAAGGTAATTAAAAACCGAATTACGAGCGTTAAGAATACAAAGAAGATTACCAATGCCATGTATCTTATAGCTTCGACTAAGATGAGAAAGGCGAAGCTTGAACTTGATGCGGCAAGGCCTTACTTTGATATTGCCGAACGCGAGATAAAGAGGATATTCGAAACAAAATCCGATGTAAAAAGTATGTATTTTTATCCTGAGACGGGAAGAAAGCCTGCTGAAAGATACGCTTATCTTGTGATTACTGCGGATAAGGGACTGGCAGGTGCATATAATCATAACATTATCCTTGCTGCGGATGAGGAGATGCGCAGACATAAAAATGTAAAGCTTTATGTCGTGGGTGAATACGGAAGACAGCATTTTAAAAGGCATAAGATTCCGATTGAAAAAACCTTTATATATACAGCACAAAATCCTACCTTTAGAAGGGCAAGAGAAATCGCCAATTTACTTCTTATGGAGTATAGGCTCGGAAATGTCGATGAGATAAGAATTATATACAGCAATTTAAAAAGCAGTGTCGACTCCGAGGTGGTTGTTGAAAAGCTTCTGCCGTTTGACAGGGCAGACTTCGGCGGAAGACCGAAGGCAGAAAGCCGATTTAACCATGATCCTTTGGATAAGGGAGAGGATTATGAGTTTTATCCGTCGGCGGAGAGCGTGCTTGACAGCATAGTCCCAAGCTATGTGGCAGGAAATCTGTACGGAGCATTGGTTGACAGCTTTTGCAGTGAACAAAATGCCAGAATGGCAGCCATGAGCTCAGCAAATGACAATGCCGAAAATTTGCTCGGAGAGCTTTCGATGGAATACAATCGTGTCAGACAGGCTGCGATAACCCAGGAGATAACTGAGGTTGCGGCAGGCGCTAAGGCACAGAAGAAAAAAAGACAAAGGGAGGCGGAGATTAAATGAATAAAGGAAGAATAGTACAGGTATCGGGACCTGTTATAGATGTCCGCTTTGATAACGGTAATCCGCCTAAATTAAGAGAGGCGCTTACAGTAGAGGTAGATGGAGAAAGAAAGACCATGGAGGTTGCACAGCTCCTTGGTGATAATGAGGTTAGATGTATAATTCTTTCACAGAGTGAGGGAATAGCAAGAGATATGGAGGTTACCGCAACGGGAACCGGTATATCCGTACCTGTCGGTGCTCCGACCATCGGACGTATGTTTAATGTACTCGGAGATCCGATTGACGGGGGAGATGCCATACCGGAAGATGCTGAAAGATGGAATATACACAGAAAGCCGCCGGCATTTTCAGAGCAAAGCACAAGCATTGAGATACTTGAAACCGGTATCAAGGTTGTAGATTTGCTTGAGCCATATGCCAAGGGTGGTAAGATAGGTCTTTTCGGAGGTGCCGGTGTAGGTAAGACGGTACTTATTCAGGAGCTTATTCATAATGTTGCCATGGAGCATGGCGGTTACTCAATCTTTACCGGTGTAGGTGAGAGAAGCCGTGAGGGTAATGACCTTTGGAGTGAGATGAAGGAAAGCGGAACCATAGATAAGACTGCGATGGTATTCGGTCAGATGAACGAATCACCGGGAGTAAGAATGAGAGTAGCACTTTCGGGACTTACCATGGCAGAATATTTCCGTGACGTAGAAAACAAAGACGTATTGCTTTTCATAGATAATATATTTAGATTTGTACAGGCAGGTTCGGAGGTTTCCACACTTCTCGGACGTATGCCTTCAGCCGTTGGTTATCAGCCGACGCTCGCACAGGAGATGGGTGATTTGCAGGAGAGAATCACTTCTACGGGAAAGGGATCTGTAACATCCGTTCAGGCGGTTTATGTTCCTGCGGATGATTTGACCGATCCTGCACCTGCCACTACATTTTCACATCTTGATGCAACTACGGTTCTTAGCAGAAAGATTGCTGAGCAGGGTATATATCCGGCGGTTGACCCTCTCGAATCAACCTCTCGTATACTGGAGGCTGATATAGTCGGAGAGGAGCATTATCGTGTGGCGCGTACCGTACAGGAATATCTCCAGAAGTATAATGAGCTTCAGGATATAATCGCCATACTCGGTATGGATGAGCTTTCGGATGCTGATAAGCAAATCGTAAATCGTGCCCGAAAGATGATTCGTTTCCTGTCACAGCCTATGTATGTGGCAGAGAAGTTTACCAGTAATCCGGGTGTATATGTACCGCTTGCCGATACCATAAGAGGCTTTAGTGAGATATTGAGCGGCAAATACGATGATTTACCTGAAGCTGCATTTTATAATGTCGGAACCATAGAGGATGCGGTTGAAAAAGCTAAGAAACTTTAGTTAATCAGTTATATTAAATTAAAAAAATCTTATAGAGATTAATAAGCATAAAATTGTAAAGCAGGCTATAAAGAGGTGATATTTTAGTGGAGCATACATTTAAAGCAAGAATATATGAGGCGGACAGTCCGTTTTTTGAGGGGGAGCTTACTTCGGTAGTAGTCCCTGCGATAGACGGAGAGTATGGCGTATTGGCTAACCACAGAAATGTCGTTATAGCTATCGTTCCGGGAAATATGCACTATACTTTGCCGGATGGCACAGTAGAATATGTTATCGTCTCCGAGGGCATGATGAGGGTTGAAAATAACGATGTATTAATCCTCATTAATCATGCTGAAAGACCGGATGAGGTAGAGGCAAACCGTGCCAGGGAAAAGGAAGAGGAGCTTATCGAAGCAAAACTTCAAAAGAAAAGTGTAGAAGAATATCTCGAGGCTGAGCTTATGATGCAAAGAGCCATGGCCGGTCTTAGAGACAGCGGACATAGAGTTGATTAAATAATTTTTTTATATAAGGAAGAGAGGAAGAACAATGATAGATTTATCAAATTATCCTAATTTAAACAATCTTGCCAATAGTCTTGGCGGAGTCAGAAAGGCTGCACTCAATAAAAAGCTGTTGGAAAGATCAGAGGAAAGCTGGAGAACCATTACACAGGAAGAGGTTGTAAGCCTTGAACAGCAGGTTCCTTATGCAAAGAAGATTATGAACGCATACGTTACACAGACTGCGATTCTTTATATGACTAATCATGCATTATTTGTTATACCTACAAGAAATCTAATCTGGGTATACGGAAGTGTAACAACCATGCGTATGAACTTTATACCATACAGCAAGCAGCACAGCCTTTTAGCAGTTACAAGGGACGGAGAATCTCACAATCTTGGTCTGGCAACAACCGGAGGCTTCTCAAAGAAGCGACCATGTGATGCGGCAATTACAGAGCTTCAGCAAGTTCTTGCACCGGTAAGACCGGGTATAATTTTCGGTTACTCAGAGCAGGTTGCCAATGCAGTTAAGAGTAATTTTGCAGGTGTTGTTCAGTCTGTAGATGCAAGAAACAACGGACAGATGATGTAGTAAATTATGATAGTAAAGGTTAGTGTATAAACCGAAATTTTCAGCACTGACTTATGAAAGAAATATATAAAAATATTTGATTAGGAGAACATTATGAGAGTAGCGGTTATTATGGGTTCGACAAGTGATATGAGTAAGGTTGAACCGGCAGTTAGTATACTTAAGGATTATGGTGTTGATGTATATGTAAGATGCCTTTCGGCACATAGGGCACATGCAGGTCTTGCAGCATTTATTGAAGAGGCAAATTCAAACGGTACAGAGGTAATAATAGCAGCAGCAGGTATGGCTGCCGCACTTCCGGGAGTAGTGGCAAGCATGACAGTGCTTCCTGTTATCGGAGTACCGCTTTCAGGTTCTGTGCTTGATGGAACAGATGCTCTTTACTCTATAGTTCAGATGCCACCGGGAATTCCTGTTGCAACTGTTGCAATCAACGGAGGTAAAAATGCAGCTTATCTTGCTTTAGAGATAATGGCGATAAAGCATGAGGAGTTAAAGAATAAGCTCCTTGATTATCGTAAGCAGATGGAAAATGATGCGATGAAGGCAAATGAAGAAATAATAGCAAAGTTTTCGTAGATTTTAAAAATGATTGTCAATAAAATGCTGACGAAAAAGTGTCCCAAGCGGCACTTTTTTCGTGGAGAAAAAAAGGGTTACAGGAGGTAAAAATTGAGCGGATTAAATTCGATGCAGCAAAAAGCATGCAGCTATACTGAAGGCCCGCTTCTTATCCTTGCAGGAGCAGGAAGCGGAAAAACAAGAGTTATTACACACAGGATAGCATATCTGATAGATGAGATAGGTGTAAATCCATATAACATTCTTGCCATTACATTTACCAATAAGGCGGCAAATGAGATGAGAGAAAGAGTGGATAATCTGGTTGGCTATGGTTCTGAGAGCATATGGGTAAGCACCTTTCATTCCATGTGCGTAAGAATTTTAAGAAAACATATAGATAAAATCGGTGGAACAAGAGATTTTTCAATATATGATACCGATGAGCAAAAGGTGGTTATGAAAGAGGTTATTAAGTATCTTAATCTTGACCCAAAGCTTTATCCGGAAAGAGCCATGCTGTCGGCTATATCTAAGGCAAAGGAAAACTATGTTTCACCGGATGATTATGAGAAGGAGCATGCTACAAGCTTCCGTGATCAGCAGATTGCCAATATATACAGAGAGTATCAAAAGAGATTAAAGAGCAATAATGCTCTTGATTTTGATGATTTAATATATCAGACTATATTTTTATTTGAGACAAATCCTGATGCGCTTGCAGAATATCAGGAGAGATTCAGGTATATTATGGTAGACGAGTATCAGGATACCAATCATACACAGTTCATTTTGGTAAAACAGCTTGCGGCAAAGTACAGAAATCTTTGCGTGGTTGGAGATGATGACCAGAGTATATATAAATTTAGGGGTGCAAACATTTATAATATCCTTAATTTTGAGGAAACCTATCCTGATGCAGAGGTTATAAGATTAGAGCAAAATTATCGTTCTACCTCCAATATATTAAATGCTGCCAATAGTGTTATAGCCCATAATAACGGTAGAAAGGAAAAGAAGCTTTGGACCGAAAATGAAACAGGTGAGAAGGTTAAATTTACCAGATTTGCCAATGAATATGAGGAAGCTGAAAAGATTGCCATGAAAATCCGGTCTTTGAACAGACAAGGTATAAGCTTTGATGATATAGCTATTCTTTACAGAACCAACAATCAGTCACGTATTTTTGAAGAAAAGCTGATTCTTGAAAATATTCCATATAAGCTCTACGGCGGTACCAACTTTTACTCCAGAAGAGAAATACGTGATATGGTAAGCTATCTTAAGCTTTTGGTAAATCCAAATGACGATACTGCTGTTAAAAGAATTATAAATGTTCCAAAGAGAGGTATAGGAGATACAACAATCAATAAGATAAATGATTTTGCCATAGATAACGGGATAAACTTTTATGATGTGGTTGTTGATATCGATGAGGTACCAGGCATGTCAAGGGCAGCAGATAAAATCAAGAAGTTTGCAGCTCTTATAGATGAGCTTAAGGCTATGCTTGATGAAGAGGGAGTATTTATAAGCGAGGTCTATGATGCATTGCTTGAAAAGACCGGTTATGTGGAGGAGCTTTTGGCAGAAGGAACCGATGAGGCAAAGGCACGTATAGAAAACATAGAGGAACTGAAAAACAAAATTGTCAAATATGAGGAAGAGACGGAAAATCCTAATCTTACTGAACTGCTTGAAGATATATCTTTGGTTGCGGATGTTGATGAGGATGATGGGGATGGAGAAAAGGTAACTCTTATGACGCTTCATAGTGCAAAGGGACTTGAGTTCCCTGTGGTATTTATAGGTGGTGTCGAGGAAGGACTTTTCCCAAGTCAGATGTCTATAGATTCGGATGATCCGGATGCGGTTGAGGAGGAAAGAAGACTTTGCTATGTAGGTATAACCAGAGCAAAGGAAAAGCTTTATCTTTCTGCTGCGGCTATGAGGATGATAAGAGGGAATACCTGCTATTCACAGGTGTCAAGATTTATTGATGAGATACCCGGTGAATATATTGAAAAAAACGGTGATTCGTCAGGTGGCAGTGTCGGTATGTCAGGAGGAAGCTTTGGATTTAATCAAAGTGTTGTAAAAAAGCCGATATCAAATATAGGATTTGGAAGACCTAAAAATAATCAGACGGATTATGGAAAAAATAATCCTTATGCAAGAAATAATTATGCCAATAATCCATCAGCCAATCCGGGCTTTGGTAAAGCGTTTCCTATGCCGGGCAGTGGAACTTCGGATTATGAGGTAGGCGATAAGGTAAGGCATATCAAATTCGGTACCGGAACAGTTATCTCGGTTGTTCCTGCCGGAAGTGATAAGGAAATTACGGTTGATTTTGAAAGAGTCGGAGAAAAGAAATTGTTCGCTTCACTCGTTAAAATGAAGAAATTATAAGTAATGGACAGGTTTGGCTTAAATTATAAAAAATAATATTATTTTGAGTAGAAATAACAGAAAAAATATGTTATAATACGTCCATAGTTCTTTGTTTGGACAAGGACAGGGATAAAAATATATGAAAGAGAGGTATTTTAGTTATGTGCAGAAACTGTGATGAAGTTAAGATTGTACAGAAGGATGATTGTGTAGAAGAAGCAAAAAATGCTTTTTTAGCAGTAGCTATTATCGTAGGAGTAATTACTATAATTGTAGGTATCTGTGTAGCTGTTTATAAGTATCTTACACCGGATTATCTTGATGATTTTGATGATTTCGATGATGATTTTGATGACAGCTTTTTCGATGATGATGAGGAAGAGGAAGCACCTGCAGAAGAGTCAAAGGAAGAGACTGAAGAGTAATTATAATTCCAAAATTTAATAATTAATTATTCAACAGGAGGTTAAGAAATTACCCTCCTGTTTTTCTGTCTGAAATATAGTTTTTCCTGTGCTGAAAAAAGGCAAAAAAAACTTTACTTATTTTTGAAAAAAGTTGTTGACAATAATATTTGGTTATAATATAATATGTCTTGCGTCAAGCGATGGGATACATAAAATCGTTTAACATAAAGATTCCATCGGGGTGTGGCTCAGCTTGGCTAGAGCGCCTGATTTGGGATCAGGAGGTCGCAGGTTCGAATCCTGTCACCCCGACTAAAAAGCACTTATATGCATATATAACATGCGGGTGTAGTTCAATGGTAGAACACTAGCCTTCCAAGCTAGATACGTGGGTTCGATTCCCATCACCCGCTCTTTATTTTCGCAAATTACATATTGTGAAAATCAAATGTGTCCGTAGCTCAGCTGGATAGAGCAACGGCCTTCTAAGCCGTGGGTCG
The DNA here is from genome assembly GCA_902762955.1 of uncultured Lachnospiraceae bacterium. Lineage (GTDB taxonomy): Bacteria > Bacillota > Clostridia > Lachnospirales > Lachnospiraceae > Coprococcus_C. The sequence goes on along the minus strand of CACWQH010000004.1, from coordinate 5,028 downwards.
GGGGTTCGAATCCCTTCGGGCACATTTTTTACTTTATAGGAATTCTTTCCTATAAAGTAAAAAGGTTATGGTGGGTATGGCGCAGTTGGCTAGCGCGCCAGATTGTGGCTCTGGAGGCCGAGGGTTCGAGTCCCTCTATCCACCCTATATATAAGTAGATTTACTTATATATCCTCTCGGGATATCCCGATTATGCATATTGGGCTATCGCCAAGCGGTAAGGCACAGGACTTTGACTCCTGCATTCGTTGGTTCGAATCCAACTAGCCCAGCTAGTTATAATTATATAAGGGACACTAGCTCAGTCGGTAGAGCACTTGACTTTTAATCAAGTTGTCGGGGGTTCGATTCCCCCGTGTCTCACTAATATAATATAAGGGTTTCAGGAATAAATCCTGAAACCTTTTGATTATGCGGATATGGCGGAATTGGCAGACGCGCTAGATTTAGGTTCTAGTGGGAACACCCGTGCAGGTTCAACTCCTGTTATCCGCATTATAAAAAAACGAGGGCGTAAGCCATCAATGTCATTAAGTTAAGTTCCTAATAGAAAAAAATTAAGACATCTCTTATTAAAAAATAATAAGGGTGTCTTTTTTTTACATAAAACTTTTGATCAAGTCAAGAAAAAAGAGATATTGGACACTCCAATATCTCTTACTTTTTATTGTACTTATCACATCCAGCCTCTAATTTAGGAAAATTCAAACAATCTTTTCTTCTTTTAAAATATTCATCTGAAACATATTTGTTGTATAATACATTAGCTTTATTAATAATTATATCTCTATGTTGATTGCACCAGTCAAGCTCCTGTTTTAATTTTTTTTTCCATTTGATAACTTCTTTTCTGTCATGTTTTCTTAATTTGATATCAATCTTTTTTAATTGTTGCATTTCTACAGGGATCATTCTGCTAAAATTAATTCCTGCAACGATTTTGTTGTCTATTATTATTTTTGTGAAATCAATTTTATCAGACATATTATCATATTTATCCTTTACTTTTGAGAGGGGAATGCAGTATTTATAACCTTTTATATTAATAATTATACCAAGGCAAGGTCTTGATTGTTTTCCACTTTGGGGGCTAACAATATAAACTCTATCATCAATATTATGAAGGTTACGAATATATTTCATATCAACCCAATATAAATTAAATTCATGATTCATATTTTCCTCCTTTATAAATACAAAAGGGCTGTTTCATCTACAGCCCTTGTCATAGTTCACCTAAAAGGTGACGCTATTCTATTAAAATGTCCACTCCTATAGGCAGGACTCTCCTTGTGACTATTATCATATCACATTTTGAGTAAATGTCAATCCTTATTTTAAGATTATCCTACCTTGTTTTTTTTATTTTTTCCACATATTTTTCCAAAAATCAAAAAGGCTGCTTATAATAAGCAAATTATAATTCTCCAATAATTTTCTTAATAATAACAATATGACTTATAACAAAGAAAGAAATAAATAATAGCAAGAAAACAATATTTTGTGCAAAATACACATTAACTTAATGAAATATTTTCAATAAATTCAATGTCAGATAAGAATTTTTGTTTTTGGTGCTTATCTTAATGACATTGGCGTAAGCCATTGATTTTTTTATGGTAAAAATATCAAATTATGGTATAATTTTATTTGGTTTAGCGAACAGGATTATATAACATTTTTTGAAAGGTAGATATGTAAAATGGAAGAGTCGAATTCTAAAGAATATGATGATTTTTTAATTCAAAATACAAAAAAAGTCAATAAATATCTGAATATAGCATTATGGTTCTTTATTATAACGGGGCCTGCAATTGCTTTTGGAATAAAAATCGGGTTTTATAAAAATATCAGTTACGGAACCTGCTTTAATATTTCTGTGTTTGTTTTTGCTTTGGCACTGATTCATTTTATTATGTTAAGAAAAAATCCAAAATCGATTTTAACGGGTATGTTTGCCCTTACTGCTCTTGATGCCTTATTGGTATATATGAATTATTCGCATGTTAATATTTATCTTACATGGTTTCTGGTTCCTGTATTAAGCCTTTTGTTTGCCAATAAAGTTATATATATTTATTCGGTAACCTTAAATTATGTTTTGATGTTTGCTTCAGTCTGGATAACAGCACCATATTATGCTTCGATGAGTTCGTATTATGAAGAACCACTGGATTATTTCAAAGATATAATCGGCGGATTTACCATAGAAACTTTTATTTTGATAGCTGCAACATTCGTGATAGTCAGACTTACATCTGATTATTTCAAAGGTCTTTTCAGTCAGTATGATACGATTAAAAAGCATGAAGCGGCAATGAAAGAAAAAATGGACATTTTAGATTCTATGTCAGAAATTTATGATAATGTTAATCTTGTTGATTTTGTTGACAATACCGAAATGTCACTTAGAAATTCAGATCAGAAAAAACAGGGCATTGATATGGAAGCTCAATCGCAAACAATTATGAATCAGTCTTTAAGTGAGCATGTTATGCCGGATCAGTTGGAAGATTTTAAGAAGTTTACGAATATTAAAACAGTACGAGCCCGTTTGTCTCAAAAGAAGATAATAAGTGCGGATTTTATTGATGCTGTTGACGGATGGTTTAGAGCTCAATATATAACGGTTGATTCGACAATTGACGGTATACCCAACAGAGTGATTTATACGACAAGAAATGTTGACGAAGAAAAAAGGCGTGAGGAACATCTTATCAGAATATCACTGACTGATGAAATGACGAGATTGTTCAACAGAAGGTGCTATGAAGAGGATTTGGAGAAATTCAGGCAAGGTCCTTTGGCAGATGATTTTGTTATGTTTTCAGTGGATGTAAACGGATTAAAAAAAGTAAATGACACAAAGGGACATACTGCAGGAGATGAGCTTATTAAGGGGGCTGCCAACTGCCTCACACTTGCAGTCGGTAATAACGGTAAAGTCTACAGAACCGGCGGCGATGAATTCATGGCTGTTTTATTTACGGAAAATCCGGAAAAAATACGTGATGAGATTAAAAACAAGGCAGATAATTGGCACGGAGTTTATACGGATGAGCTTACTTTGTCCGTTGGTTATGCTGCGGTTTCGGATAATAAAAATTCTACAGTGGATGAGCTTGAACATATTGCGGATGCCGATATGTATTTAGAAAAAGATAAATATTATAAAGATAAGGGTATAGAAAGAAGAAAATAAAACAATTTATCAAACTATAAATAATCGGAAACGGAATGACATTATGAAAAAAACACAGGACAGATTTGAATATATGACAACCACGCCGGTACCGAAGCTTATTACAACGCTTGCTATACCGACTATAATAAGTATGCTTGTAACAGGTATATATAATACCGCTGATACATTTTTTGTGGGTAAGATTTCCACTCAGGCGACAGCGGCGGTAGGTCTTGTATTTCCGGTTATGGCTATAATTCAGGCACTGGGCTTTTTCTGCGGACACGGTTCGGGTAATTATCTGTCACGTATGCTCGGTGCAGGCAAAAAGGATGAGGCTAACAATATGGCTTCCACAGGCTTTGCGCTATCGCTTATTCTGGGAGTGATTGTTGCGGTGGTGGGTATAGCACTTTCGCCGCATATAGCAAAGGTTATCGGTGCAACTGATTCAACCATGGAGGATACCTTAAGCTATATGAGAATCATAATGCTGGGTGCACCTTTTATGATGGGACAGTTTGTTATCAATAATCAGCTCAGATTTCAGGGCAGTGCTATGTTTGCCATGATAGGTCTTATGTGCGGAGCCGTTATTAATATCGTACTTGACCCGCTTCTTATCCTTACCTTTGATATGAAGGTAAAGGGTGCGGCTATCGCTACGGTTTCAGGTCAGATTGCAAGCTTCATAGTTTTGCTTATAGGCAGTAGAAGAGGGGAAAATATCAGACTTGCCATACATAATATTCACATAAACGGGCATTATTTATATGAGATACTAAATGGTGGAATTCCTTCACTTTTCAGACAGGGACTTGCCGCTGTTGCGACCATGCTTTTAAATCATGCGGCCGGTGACTTGGGAAGTGATGCCGCTATTGCAGGTATGTCGGTTGTTACAAGAGTTATGATGTTGGTATGCTCGGCGCTTATCGGTTTCGGACAGGGATATCAGCCGGTTTGCTCCTTTAATTACGGAGCCAATTTAAAAAAGCGTGTAAGAGAAGGATATTTCTTCTGTGTAAAGTACGGAACCATTTTTTTGTTTGTGGTCGGCGCACTTTGCTTTGCATTTGCACCTCAGATTGTGGGGTGGTTCAGAGATGATCCTGATGTTATAGCTGTAGGTAAGGTTGCTTTAAGATGCCAGGCGGCTGTGCTTTTCTTAAATGCGACAACGATTATAACCAACATGATGCTTCAGTCCATAGGAAAGGGCTTTAAGGCTTCTGTCACCGCCTCGGCACGTAACGGTATATTTTTTATTCCGCTTATACTTATACTTCCGAAAGCCTTTGGACTTCTCGGAGTTGAGATAACACAATCCTGTGCGGATGTCCTTTCTTTGTTCTTATCGGTACCGCTTGCGATTTCTGAGCTTAAGAAGATGAAGGAATGAAAGATGGACTTTGATGCATATTACTTATAAGGATAGAGATAAGAAAAAGTTTATCAGAAAGTGAATTTTTTTCTTGACATTTAACCTAAAGACCATTATACTAACTAAGGTGTCGATGCGACATATGGGATCTTAGCTCAGCTGGGAGAGCATCTGCCTTACAAGCAGAGGGTCACAGGTTCGAGCCCTGTAGGTCCCATTTTATGCACACGCCCGTATAATGCAATTTGTCACTGTGTGACACGCGGGCGGCGCGGCGAGTAGGATGCCTACTCGATTAAAAAATAAATATGGCGGGATAGCTCAGTTGGCTAGAGCACATGGTTCATACCCATGGTGTCGAGGGTTCAAATCCCCCTCCCGCTACTGAAAATCGCCTGTAAAGTGGGCGATTTTTTATTTAAAATTATGATTACGTGTTGATTACCTATAAAAATGAAAG